>JBFEQR010000009.1:0-15071 GCA_041549425.1 Yoonia sp.
GAAAAAGGCCAGCCGGAACGTGATGTGATCATCTCGCGGTGGAACGCCTATCACGGGTCAACCATCGGTGGCGCGTCGCTGGGCGGCATGAAGGGGATGCACGGTCAGGGCGGCCTGCCCATCCCCGGCATTGAATTCATTGACCAGCCCAATTGGTGGGCCGAAGGCGGCGACATGGCGTCAGAGGACTTCGGCCTTGAACGTGCCCGCCAGCTTGAGGCGAAAATCAAAGAGGTCGGGGCCGACAAGGTTGCCGCCTTCATCGCAGAACCCATTCAGGGCGCGGGTGGCGTGATTGTCCCGCCGGACACCTACTGGCCCGAAATCCAACGCATCTGCAAGCAATACGATATCCTTCTGATCGCGGACGAGGTGATCTGCGGCTTCGGGCGGACAGGCAACTGGTTCGGGTCGCAGACGGTCGGCATCACACCCGATATCATGACGGTCGCCAAGGGGCTCAGCTCTGGTTACATCCCGATCGGGGCATCGATCGTGTCGGACCGTGTGGCCGATGTGCTGCGCGACACCGAGTTCAACCACGGCTACACCTATTCGGGGCACCCTGTCGCTTGCGCTGTCGCGCTCGAAAACCTGCGCATTCTTGAGGAAGAGGGAATCGTCGACACCGTCCGTGACGTGACCGCACCCTACCTGCGCAAAAAGTGGGAAGCGCTGGCCGATCACCCGTTGGTGGGTGAGGCCAAGATCGTGGGTATGATGGCGTCCATCGCCCTGACCCCCGACAAGGCCAGCCGCGCCGACTTTGCCGCGGAGAAAGGCACCGTAGGTTTCATCTGCCGCGACCGCTGCTTTGCCAACAACATCATCATGCGCAGCGTGGGCGACCGGATGATCATTTCTCCGCCGCTGACGATCACCTGCGACGAGATCGACATCCTGATCGCGCGGGCGACCAAATCGCTGGATGAAGCCTATGAAAAGGTCAAGGCAGACGGATTGATGGCGCCCGCGTAAACGATGGACCTGCTGACCGCCAACGACAGGCAGGGCGCCTACCCGCCCACCTATTACGCTGATCATGCGCAACTGCTGGACCCTTTCGCACCGGCCAAGGGCGCGCTGAACTGTGACGTCTGCGTCATCGGTGCTGGTTTCACAGGCATGTCGACCGCCTATCATCTGGCGCAGCGCGGCTACGATGTGATCGTGCTG
This sequence comes from Yoonia sp., assembly GCA_041549425.1. Lineage (GTDB taxonomy): Bacteria > Pseudomonadota > Alphaproteobacteria > Rhodobacterales > Rhodobacteraceae > Yoonia. The sequence goes on from JBFEQR010000009.1 coordinate 1,177, forward strand.
GATGCCCAGCGCGTGGGCTTTGGTGCATCGGGGCGCAATGGCGGACAGGTCAGCATGGGCCAGCGCCGCGAACAGGACGAACTGGAAGCGAAATTCGGCGATGCGCACGCCCGTCAGCTTTGGGATATCGGGGCGCAAGCCGTCGATCTTGTGCGCGATCTGTGTACCAAGGACGAGGTGCACACGGATTTTCACGACGGGATCATCGAAGCCGCACATCGCAAGCGTGACGTGCCGCACTATCACGCCTATGCCGACCATTTGGCCACCAAATACGGGCATGACGCCATCCGCGCGCTTTCGCAGGAGGAATGCCGCCACCTTGTGAATTCACCCGCCTACTTTGGCGGCACCCTTGATACCAAGGCCGGCCACGTCAATCCGCTGGAACTGGTGCTGGGCCTGACCCGCCTTGCCGTCAAAGCAGGCGCGCGCATCTTCGAGCAATCAAAAGTCACACAGATTACCCAAGGCGATCCGGCAACGGTCAGCACCGATCAGGCTCAGATCACCGCGCGCTATGTCGTGCTGGGGTGCAATGGCTATCTGGGCGGGCTGCAACCGCGTGTGGCGCAACGGGTGATGCCGATCAACAACTTCATCGTTGCGACCAAACCCATGGACCCAGCCGCCCAAGAACAGATTATACGTCACAACTATGCCGTAGCCGACGGCAAATTCATCGTGAACTACTTCCGGTTCTCCGAGGATCACCGGCTGCTATTTGGTGGCACCGAAAGCTATGGGTACAAGTTCCCCAAAGACATTGCAGGCGCAGTCCGCAAGCCGATGGCCGAGATTTTTCCCCAACTGAAAACCGCTGAAATCGACCACGCATGGGGTGGCACTTTGGCGATCACGGTCAACCGTTTGCCACATTTTGAGCGGATCGGCGGAAATATCCTTACGATGTCGGGCTTTTCGGGCGCGGGTGTCGCGCTTGGTACGTTGTCGGGGCAAATCGCCGCCGATGCGATCGCAGGTCAGGCCGAGCGATTTGATATCATGGCAAAAATTCCCACGCCGCCCTTTCCCGGCGGGGCCGCGTTGCGTTCACCTTTGCTTGTTTTGGCAATGCTGTGGTACGGTTTGCGCGACAAGCTTTAACCAACCGGCCCGTCAGGGCTGTGCAGAGGCCCGTCTTTCTGCCAATATGATACCCGTTGACAACTGGTTTCGGGATAGAATTACCCTACTCTTGCCGCATTGAGTGAAGGAAATCGCCATATTTAGAACCAAATGCATTATTATCCAGCAAGTGTGAGTGTTAAAGGTATCCACGTATGAAAAATGTAGCTCAATCAATGACGCCGCGCGAAGCCGCGCAAGCGTTCTACGGCCAAGATGAAGCCGGATTCTCGGAGATGTTGGCAAAGTTGGCGGCAAGCGATCCGCGACTGGTCAATGCCTTTCAGAATACGCGAAAGCGTTTCCTTGAGAAGAACAAATCCTGACCCCGAACCGTTGGTGACCCGATTGACGGGGTCACATCTGCTTCAAACCGTCCGAATTCACTGAAAACAGCTTGACCTTTCGGCCACTGACAGGTTGAAGAACCCCCAGACTTTCTAGGAAAAACGGGTGGTATCAGATGGATGATCAGAACAAAAACCTGATCTTGGCAACGGTGCTTAGCTTTGGCGTAATCTTGGCTTGGACAACGCTGTTCCCGCCAGAGGATCTTCTTGTTGATCCCGCGCAAGAGGTCACGACCGTGGCAGACGACGCCACATTGCCTGCGGCCGATCCAGCAGCCCCAGCCGCGACCGCCCCGACAGAAACTGCCGAAACCGCCGCAGAGGCCCCGCGCGTTCCGATCGAAACGGACCAGTTCAGGGGGACGATTTCGCTATTGGGTGGCCGGATTGATGATCTGGCACTGACCCAATACCGCGAAACCATCGACGAAGACGCCGACATCGTGCGTCTGTTGAAGCCCGTGGGCGAGCCCGGCGCCTATTTCGCGACTTTCGGCTGGACCGCCACGGATGGCATCGACGCCACCGCCGTACCCGGCCCCGATACACTCTGGTCGCTGGAAAGCGGGACGACACTGACGCCCAGCACACCGGTCACGCTGGTCTGGGACAATGGCGCAGGTCAGGTGTTCCGCACGGAAATCTCTGTCGATGACGCGTTCATGTTCGACTTTGCCCAAAGCGTTGAAAACACCAGCGGCACGCCTGTTTCGGCACGGCCCTATGGCCTTTTGCGCCGTCACGGACAGCCTGATGATCTTAAAAACTTCTTCATCCTGCACGAAGGTCTGGTCCGCATGACCGACGGAGAGCTGGAAGAAACAGGCTATGATGACATCACCGAATACGCCGTCGATCCGCGCGAGCGCACACAGGCAGAGCGTCTGGACGTCACCCAGTCCGGCTGGATCGGTTATACCGACCACTACTGGATGACGACACTTATTCCGGATCAGCAGGCACCGTTCCGGTCCACATCAAAGTATTTCGACAGCCGCGATCTGTTTCAGGCAGAAGCCGTGATGCCCATCGAAACGGTGGCCGCGGGCGAAACCGCCACGGTGACGACCCAGTTGTTTGCCGGCGCAAAGGAATGGGAAGCGATCCGCAATTATGAAAATGAAGACGGCGTTTACGGCTTTCTGGACAGCATCGACTGGGGCTGGTTCTTTTTCCTGACCAAGCCGATCTTTGCTCTGCTGCACTATCTGAACGTCTTCATCGGCAACATGGGCTGGTCGATCCTGATGCTGACCGTGATCCTGAAAATCATCGTGCTGCCTTTGGCCTATAAATCCTACGTCTCGATGGCCAAGATGAAAGAGCTCCAGCCAGAGATGGAAAAGCTCAAAGAACGGGCTGGCGACGACAAACAGGCCATGCAGCAAGGCATGATGAAGCTTTACAAGGATAACAAAGTGAACCCTGCCGCAGGGTGTTTGCCGATCCTGTTGCAGATTCCGATCTTCTTTTCGCTTTATAAGGTGATTTTCGTCACCATCGAATTGCGCCACGCTCCGTGGATCGGCTGGATCAAAGATCTGTCCGCACCCGATCCATCGTCCCTGCTGAACCTGTTCGGTTTGCTGCCCTATGCCGCGCCAGAGCCGGGGTCGATCCTGTCCCTGATCTTTATCGGTATCTTGCCGATCTTGCTGGGTATCTCCATGTGGTTGCAGCAAAAGCTGAATCCGGCCCCGACCGATCCGACACAGCAGATGATCTTTGCGTGGATGCCATGGGTCTTCATGTTCATGCTGGGATCGTTCGCGTCCGGTCTCGTGCTGTACTGGATCGCCAACAACATCATCACCTTCACACAGCAATACGCCATTATGCGCAGCCATGGGGCCAAGCCTGATGTGTTTGGCAATATCAAGTCGAGCCTGCGGAAAAAGGCCCCGGACGCTGAGGCCGACAAGAAAGAAGGCAAGTAATGATCTCTGGCCGCCACACTGTGGCGGCACCCAGAGAACAGGCGTAGGTGATCGTGTGGCGTGATCCGCTATGTGCGGTTGGGACACACCGGAATTTTGGCGTCTATGCCAAGCCAATCCAGAGCGTTAAGATCGCCCTGAACGACAAGGTCGAGGTTTTATAGCCATGGAAATGCGCTTTCCCGAAGTTGAAACGCCGGATGCGGCAGCACTTGAAAAAGGGCGGCTTTTGTTCGCGGGCGAAACCGACTTTGTCAAAGGGGTTGTGGCCATGGACGGCTTGCCCCCTGCGGATCGGGTCGAGGTCTGTTTTGCCGGTCGCTCCAACGTGGGCAAGTCATCCCTCATCAACGCGCTGACAGGCCACAAGGGGCTGGCGCGGGCCTCTAACACACCCGGGCGCACGCAAGAGATCAACTTTTTCACCGCAGGCGATATCTATGTGGTCGACCTGCCCGGATACGGCTTTGCCAATGCACCGGTTGCAGTGGTCGAGAAATGGCAGCGGCTGCTGAAACAATATCTATCGGGCCGCCAGACCCTGCGCCGCGTCTTTGTGCTGATCGATGCCCGCCATGGGGCCAAGGCCGTCGATGAAGAGATCATGTCGCTGCTCGACAGTTCTGCCGTGACCTTTCAGGTCGTGATGACCAAGGTCGACAAACTGAAAGGCAGCGCGTTGCAGGCGTCAATGGACAAGACCCGCGCGGCACTGGCCAAACACCCTGCAGCCTATCCGGAACTGATCCTGACGTCCTCCGAAAAAGGCGATGGCATCCCGACATTGCGCGCAATCATCGCAGGCATCGCATGAAGACAAGGACCGACGATATGAACCGTGACTGGATCGCCACCGCCGCAACGCTCAGCCAGGCTTTGCCCTACATGCAGCGCTATGCCGGTGCGACCATCGTGATCAAACTGGGCGGGCACGCCATGGGCAGCGACGACGCCATGCGCAGCTTTGCCCGTGATGTGGTGCTGATGCGTCAGGTGGGGCTGAACCCTGTGATCGTGCATGGCGGCGGGCCGATGATCAACGAAATGCTGGGCAAGCTGGATATCCAATCCGAATTCGTCAACGGCAAGCGGGTGACGGATCAGGCCACGATGGATGTGGTCGAAATGGTCCTGTCGGGAAAGGTGAACAACCGTCTTGTGCAAGCGATCAGCGACGAGGGCGGCAAGGCCGTGGGCCTATCGGGCAAGGATGCGCGGCTTGTGGTTTGTGAACAGGCCGATCCGGCCTTGGGTTTCGTGGGCAAACCGGTTTCTGTCGACCCCACCATCCTGCGCGACCTGCACGCCGCCGATGCGATCCCCGTCATTGCGCCGCTGGGCATGGGCCACAATGGTGAGACCTTCAACATGAACGGCGACACGGCAGCCGGTGCCATCGCTGGCGCGCTCAAGGCGGACCGCCTGTTGTTGCTGACGGATGTCGAAGGCGTCAAAGACAAGAACGGCGAGGTCCTGACCGAGATCGACCCCGAAATCATCCCTGACCTGATCGCGGATGGCACCATCGCAGGCGGTATGATCCCCAAGACGGAAACTGCACTGTCGGCCATGAATGACGGTGTGCGTGCGGTTGTTATCCTTGACGGGCGCGCGCCCAACGCCTGCCTGCTGGAGCTGTTCACAGACCACGGCGCGGGTTCGCTGATCCGCCGCCCCCGCGCGTGATCAAAGACCCCCTGTCGGCCCTTTTGGCACCATTGGGCCTGCGTAGATTGGGTGACTGCCCCGACGGGGACATGACCATCACGTTGATCGGGCCGGATGAACCTGCCTTTTGGCCGGTTTTTGAAACATCGCCGGAGTATGGGGACGGGCAACCGGACCCGATGGACCGTTGGTCAAAGCGGGTCATCACAGACGTGGCCAGACAGCTGAAAGGCGCACCGCTCTTTCCGTTTGGGGGCCCACCCTATGCCCCGTTCTTCACCCGGGCCAAGGCCAGTGGCGTTTTCTGGGCCGCGCCCATTGGATTTCTTGTGCATGCGGATGCTGGGCTGTTCGTGTCATTTCGCGGGGCTATTCGCTGGCAGACACCCGTCACAACACCAACCACCCGCAAACCCTGCAAGACCTGCGCGGCTCCTTGCGCCACCGCCTGCCCTGTGGGGGCGTTCGATCATGGCTATGACGTGGCAGCCTGCAAGGCCCATGTCGCGTCCGAGGCGGGCTGCGACTGCCGGACGCGCGGCTGCCTTGCGCGCCGCGCCTGTCCTGTTGGCCAAGGCACGCGCCTGCCCGCCCAAGCCGCATTCCATATGGAGGCCTTCTTGTGAGCAAACGTCTGATCCTGATCCGGCACGCGAAATCCAGCTGGGACAATCCCTATGGCGACGACCACGCCCGTGTCCTGAACAAACGCGGGCGGGCATCGGCCAAGGCGCTTGGCGCGTGGCTGGTTGAACAGGGGTATGTGCCTGACGTCCTGTTGTGCTCGGACGCCGCGCGCACGCAAGAGACAGCGGCGCTGGCCCTGCCCGATCACAAGCCGGTTTTGTTAGCGCGGCTTTACCATGCGGCACCGCAGACAATCCTGGACATGGTCAGCAAGCAAACGGCCCGATGCGTTGCTGTGATCGGGCATAATCCCGGGATCGGGATGCTGGCCAACGCGCTTGTCCAAACGCCGCCGCCGCATCACCGGTTCGGGGACTATCCCACCTGTGCCACGACAGTGATCGATTTTGACGATGGGGTGAAACAGGGGCAAGGCCGTTGCAGGGCCTTCGTGGTGCCGCGTGATCTGATCGGCACCAGCAACCACGATATCAATTGACGTAGGGCGCGCATGAATGCGCACCCTACAGCAGCAAGGGCTTAGTGACCCAGAATCTGGCTCAGGAACAACTGTGTCCGGTCGGACTTGGGGTTGTTAAAGAACTCTTCCGGCTCGTTCTGTTCAACGATCTGGCCTTGGTCCATAAAGATCACGCGGTTCGCCACCTGACGGGCAAAGCCCATCTCGTGCGTGACGCAAAGCATGGTCATGCCTTCTTCGGCAAGCTCGATCATGGTGTCCAGAACTTCCTTGATCATCTCGGGGTCAAGCGCCGATGTCGGTTCATCGAACAGCATGATGCGCGGCTTCATGCACAGCGAACGGGCAATCGCCACACGCTGCTGCTGACCACCGGACAACTGGCCGGGGTACTTGTTCGCCTGATCGGGGATCTTCACCTTTTCAAGGAAATGCATCGCCGTTTCTTCGGCTTCCCGCTTGGGTGTTTTGCGCACCCAGATCGGGGCCAGCGTGCAGTTTTCAAGGATCGTCAGATGCGGAAAGAGGTTGAAGTGCTGAAAGCACATGCCGACCTCTGACCGGATCTTGTCGATGTTCTTGAGGTCGGAGGACAGCACCGTGCCGTCCACCTCGATCTTGCCTTGCTGGTGCTCTTCCAATGCGTTGATACAACGGATCAGCGTGGACTTGCCCGAACCGGACGGACCGCAGATAACGATCCGCTCGCCCCGGTTCACGGTCAGGTCGATGTCGCGCAGCACGTGGAACGACCCGTACCACTTGTTCATATTCTCGATCGTGATCGCAATCTCGTCCGAGACCTGCATTTGTTGTGTTGCTTCGGCCATAGTTTCAGCCTCCCTTAGCGATGGTCGGTTGCGAGCCTACGCTCCAACCATTGTGAGTATTGTGAAATGCCGTAGCACGTGATGAAGAACAGCAAGGCGGCAAAGCCCAACAGTTCCCAGTAGACGCCGATCCAGTCCGAAGACGACAGGATGGGGCCACGGATCATACCGACGATATCGAACATCGAAATGACCGAGACCAGCGTGGTGTCCTTGAACAGACCCACTGCGATATTCACGATGCCCGGGATCGAGATCTTCAACGCCTGCGGCAGAATGATCAGACGCATGGACTGCGCATAATCAAGGCCAAGGCTATCGCCCGCCTCGTACTGGCCCTTTGGCAAAGCGGCCAGACCACCACGGATCACCTCGGCGATATAGGCGGCAGAGAACATCGTGATCATGATCACAACGCGCAGGAACAGGTCGACAGTGCTTTCCGGCGGGAAGAAATAGGCCAGCATCACCGATGCCACGAACAACAGCGTGATCAGAGGCACACCGCGAATGAACTCGATGAAGATGACACAGATCCACTTGATCAGCGGCATGGAGGACTGACGACCCAGTGCAAGGACAATGCCCAGTGGCACCGACAGCGACACACAGGTCACACCCAGCATCAGGTTCAGCATGAAGCCACCCAAGTCACGGCTTGGCACGGCTGTCAGCATCGCGTTGTCGCTCGCACCTTCGGGGATCAGGGCCCCGCCAATGCTCCAGACGATCATCGCGACAATTACGCCACCAAAGAAACCGGCGGCAAAGCTGTTTGTCACCAAACGCTGGTAAACCAGATAGCCCGCGACAAACCCCAGCAAAGCCACGATCGGCGCAAGGATGGTCCCACCCCAGATCAGCCAGAAAGCGATGAAAGGGTACAGGCCGGTGAAGATCAGCATCTTGCGTGGCAAATCAAAGAACATGACCGGTGCTGCTGCAAAGAACAGCATCAGGAATGCCAAACCCGGACGCCAGTATTCTGTCGATGGGTATGACAGGCCAAAGATCAGCTGTGGCCAGCGTTCGGTCAGAACCGCAAAGCAGGCGCCGGTGGTTCCGTTCAGGATTTCACGGCATTCCGCAAGGCTGTTTGCATTCCAGACACCGTTGAAGATCCACGGCAGCACACCCGACAGGACCAGATAGATCACGTAGAATGAAGCCAATGTCAGGATTGCGTTCGGGATCGTCGCGAAAAGGTTCTCGCGGATCCATTTGATTGCGCCACGCTCTGCCACCGGTGGCGGCAGTTGCGGCAGGGTTTCGGTGCGCACGAAGGCGGCGGAATGTGATGGTGCATCAGACATATCAGCGCTCCTTCAACTTGATGGAGTTGTTGTAGACGTTCATCACAGCCGAAATCGTCAGTGAGATCGTGAGATAGAACAGCATCAACAGCAGAACACATTCGATCGCGCGTCCGGTCTGGTTCAGCGTGATACCACCCAAAGTCGCAGTGACGTCAGCATAGCCCACGGCAATCGCCAGTGAAGAGTTCTTGGTGATGTTCAGATACTGCGAAATCAGCGGCGGGATGATGACGCGGAGCGCTTGTGGCAGAACCACCAGCGACATAATGCGCCCCGGACGCAGACCCAGCGCACCGGCGGCCTCTGTCTGGCCGCGTGATACCGCCTGAATACCGGCCCGCACGTTTTCGGCGATAAAGGCACCGGTATAGATCGACAACGCGAACCACAACGCAATCAAAGGACCGCCCAGTTGCAGACCACCCGAGAAGTTAAAGCCGCCCAATACGGGGTAATCAAGCGTGATCGGCTGTCCCATGATAAAGTGCATCAGGATCGAAGGCACAAAGAACAGGGCGATGCTTGGCCAGAACATCGGCAACAGGCGTCCTGTATCATAAAGCATTTTGGTCGCGTAGCGGCGATAGAAGAAGATGCCGATGACTGACGCAATGAACGTCAGAACAACGATCAAAGACCCCGGACCCCAAACAGGTGCGGGGATGTAGATACCTCTGTTTGTAAAGGCCACTGCGTCAAACAACATGGAAGCTTCGGCATTGTCCCCGCGGAATGCGCGCGGGGCGGGCATCACGGAGGTCATGATCGTGAAAATGATGATGATCCAGATCAGAACGGGGATATTGCGGAAAATCTCGACGTAGAATGCCATCAACTTGCTGACCAGCCAGTTGTTGGACAAGCGCAGGACACCTGCAAAGACGCCAAAGATCGTCGCCGTCACACATGCCAGAAACGCCACCAGCAGCGTGTTAAGAACACCGACCACTGCGGCGCGCACATGCGTTGACTGACTGTCATATTCGATAAGCGTCTGGTTGATATCGTAACCAGAGACGGACCCGAGAAAATCAAAACTGATGTTCAGGCCGGCTTGGCGAAGGTTCTGGATCAGGTTGTTGCCAAGATACCAAATCGAAAGCGCCAGAATGATCGCGGCAATCGCTTGGAACGTAAGCGAGCGATAGCGCGTATCATTGATAAGCATCGATAGGCGAAATGACCCCTGTGGTGGGTCTGTGATCGACGACATGATTTTTCCCCGTTTGTTTCGACGTTTGTGGTTGGCTACTTATGCAGCTCGAATTACGCCGGTATTTTTTGGTCGCTGTTGGTGAAAGGGCGCGGCCTTAGCCGCGCCCTCAGGTCTTAATCGTTCATCCTAGCGGAATGGTGGGGAGTAGAGCAGACCACCGTCTGTCCACTGCGCGTTCAGGCCGCGTGCCAAACCGATTGGTGTGTTCTCGCCGATGTGCTTTTCGAAGATCTCACCGTAGTTGCCGTCGGACATGATCGCGTTCTTGGCCCAATCAGCAGGCAGACCCAACATCGCGCCCAATTCGCCTTCTGTACCCAGCATACGATTGATTTCTGGGTTGCCAGTTGGTGCGGCAGCCAGTTCTTCGATGTTTTCGGACGTCACGCCCAGCTCTTCAGCTGCGATCAGCGCGTTCAGTGTCCAGCGTACGATGTCGCCCCACTCGTTGTCGCCGTGACGGACCAATGGGCCCAGAGGCTCTTTGGAGACGATTTCAGGCAACAGCATGTGATCGCTTGGTGTCGCGAAAGATGCACGTGTCGAAGCAAGTGCCGATGCGTCGGTTGTGTAAACGTCACAAGCGCCAGCGATGTACTGCTGCTGCGCTTCGGCGTTGGTTTCGATTGGAACAGGCTGGTAGCTGATGCCGTTTGCACGGAAGAAGTCAGCGAGGTTCAGTTCTGTTGTAGTGCCTGTCTGGATGCAGACAGTCGCGCCATCAAGTTCAGTTGCCGACGACACGCCCAGATTGGTTGGGACCATGAAGCCCTGACCGTCGTAGTAGTTGATGCCAGTGAATTCAAATTTCAGGTCAGCATCACGGCTCAGTGTCCATGTTGTGTTCCGTGCGAGCATATCCACTTCACCGGATGCCAGCGCTGTAAAGCGTGTCTTCGCAGTTGTTGGAATAAATTCTACAGCGTCATTGTCGCCGAAGATCGCGGCTGCAACAGCGCGGCAGACGCTGACATCGATGCCGCTCCATACGCCGTTTTCGTCTGGCGATGCAAAGCCGACGACACCGGTTGTCACGCCACAATTCAAGACGCCACGTGCTTTCACGTCGTCAAGTGTTGCGGCAGATGCCATGCCAGCCGTTAGGCCAGCAACTGTCAATGCGCCGATAAATGCGGTTGTTCTCATTTTTACCTCTTCCTGAGTTGCCACCAATCTAGGTGATCAATCTTTTATCCCGTCCCGAATAGACAGAGTTCGACAAAGAGACAGAAGCTTCCGTCTCAATGTACCGAAACTTTGTGCATTCGCGGCAAGAGTCAAGGGCGGGCCAGACAAAAGACTATGGGTTTGCCGCGAAATTTGGCCCTTTTAACGGCAGATGCCTAAAAACGCACCAGTGGATTCAGCCCTGCGCAAGACGATAAAAGCGCGCGGCGTCCAGAAACGCGGTCTTCTTGACCTGCTCGGCGGCCATGGCTTCTTCATCCTCGCCCCATTGCGAAATCTGCCAGTGTTCATCAATCCGCGACAGAAGCCATGCCTCGTCCGGCGCGAAGGCATCTTTGGTAACAGCAAGCGCCAACACCAAAGAGCCGGAAATGCTAATCAAATCATGCACTCCAGCCAGTTCGAAATCATCAAAAGCCGCCAATTCTGCCGCAAGGTTTTCAAGCGCCTGCGTGGTCTGCGGCACGTGCATCACGCCTTCGCCGACGAAAAGTCGCGCATTCAGCGTTTTGGCCGCCCAGTCAAGCACGGGGTCCCACCCTTCTGCCTGTTTTTCGATCAACGCCTCGGGTCCGGCCGCGCGATAGCACAACAGGTCACTGTCGCCATATTCAGCTAGCAAAGCGATGACTTCGTGACGTTGCGTCGAAACTTTGTCGATGGCCGCATTCGCCCCCCGTGTGACAGGCATCGTGCCCGGGTCAAGTAGGTCCTGCTGCGCGTCCCATTCGGCTGCAATCGCCTCTGCCATCGCCAGCGTCGGCACGTGAAGCGCCGCTTTGGCTGGCGTGCGTACAGGCCGCGCGTCCAGCAAAACCGTAAAGCCGCCATCGACAGCCGTCGCGGTTGCTTGTTTCCAGAACCGTTTCGGTTTCCAATCGCTCATTTCTTCAAGACCCTATCAGTTCGTCCACGGCCCTACCCAGTGCCGCGAAGGTTTCGATCATCGCATCCGGCTGCAACGCCTCTGCCGCATGATAGCCCCATGTGACGCCGATCTTCTTGATGCCTGCGGCACGGGCCATATCCATGTCATAGGTGGTGTCGCCCAACATGACCGCACGGGACGGCAGAATACCGGTTTCATTCAGCGCGGTCAGGATCATCGAAGGGTTCGGCTTGGACGGATGGTGGTCGGCCACCTGTTCACTGTGAAAGACGCCCGTCAGCCCGTGACGTTCCAGCACTTTATCAAGGCCCCGACGCGACTTGCCCGTCGCGACAGCAAGCAGGGTATGGTCTTGGGCCTGCAACCCGGCAATGGCTTCGCGCGCACCGGAAAAAAGCGGGCCCATTTCCTGATTGTCCTGCCGCAGATGTCTGAACGCATCCTTGTAGGCCGCCACCAAGCGCGCCTGCTGGTCACCGGTCACGGTTGGGCACAGCACGGCAAAAGCCTCTGCTAGTGACAAACCGACAATCGACAAAACCGCCTGACGCTCTGGCATCGCGATCCCTTCGGAGGCGAAGGCCATCGTCATCGCGGCCATAATCTCGGCCTGACTGTCGACAAGTGTCCCGTCGACGTCAAAGATCACCAGTCGCAAATCACTCATCGGGCATATTGAACGGATCAACGGGCGCGTGGCCGACGACCCAGCCCACGAAATCCCATGTGTTTTGCATATGCTCTGGCAGCGGTGCCGTCAGATGCAGGATCGCCCCCGTCGCCGGATGCTCGATCGTAAGGCTGCGGGCATGTAGATGCAACTTGCGCCCGATCTCGCTGCCCATACCGGCACCCCAGCCATCGCCAAGGTTTTCCTGACTTGATCCGCCGTATTTGCCATCACCGACAATCGGATGCCCGATCTCGGCCATATGCGCGCGCAGCTGGTGGGTGCGGCCCGTGATGGGCACCAACGCACACCATGCGGCGCGGCTGGCCAGCGTGTCCATCACCGCATAATCCGACGTGGCCCGCTTGGCCCCTTCGGTGCTTTCGACGTCACGCGGATGTACGCAGCGCATCTTTTCATTCTCGCCACCACGGCCATGACCAGAGGCCTTGACCAACCCGTATTTGATCGTACCCGCGCGCGGGTGCGGAACGCCTGCAACGGCAGCCCAATAAATCTTGCGCGTCTCGCGATGCTTGAGGTTCTCGGTCAACTGCTTGGCCATCATGCGCGTGCGGGCCAACAGCAGAACACCGGATGTATCCTTGTCCAGACGATGCACCAGACGGGGCTTTTCGTCGTAGTCGTACATGAGCGCCTCGGCCAACCCGTCAACATGGCGGGTGGTATTGGTGCCACCTTGGGTGGCCAGACCATGCGGCTTGTTGATCGCGATGATATGGTCGTCCTTGTAGATCACGCAGGACTGGATGAATTTGGCATCGGCCTTGGTCACGCCGCGCTTGGCCAGATGGGCGGCTGCGGCCGCCTCTTCCTCGGTGGGTAATGGCGGGATACGGACCTTTTGGCCCACGTCCAGACGCGCGTTCGATTTGACACGGCCACCATCGACGCGCAGTTCACCCTTGCGGCACATCTTTTCGATGCGCCCTTGCGTCAGGTGCGGGAACAGGCGCCGCAAGTAGCGGTCAAGGCGCTGGTCGCCGTCGTCAGGGCCGATCACCCGTGTTTGCACACCACTCATGTTGTCATCCCTCTTGCGATCCATAATCCCGCGCCACATGCCACAACCGACACAACCAGCGAGGCCAGCACGTAGAACCCCGCAGCGGTCACGCGCCCTTCTTCCACCAGCCGCAACGCATCAAGCGTAAAGGCCGAGAACGTCGTAAATCCACCCAGAACCCCCGTCATCAGAAACGGCAACCAATGCTGCAACCCGCGATCGGCCAGATGAACCCAGATCACCCCGATGGCGAATGATCCGATCACATTGACCGTCAGCGTGCCAAGCGGGAAGGCCACAAGCAGGCCAACCAGATAGCGCAAAACAGAGCCAAGCGCGCCGCCAAGCGCCACAGAGATTACAGATGACATCATAAGCCGTGCTGTGGCGGTTCGCTGCGGGTTTGTCAATTATTGCCGCGTTTCGCGCGCAGTCCGGCAAAGTAATCGACCCGCTTTTTCAACTCACGCTCGAACCCGCGATCAACGGGGGTGTAGTAGACCCCGCGCTTCATTGTGTCGGGGAAATAGTTCTGCCCGCTGAACCCGTCCTCTGCATCGTGATCATA
>JBFEQR010000010.1:0-14985 GCA_041549425.1 Yoonia sp.
GAACGGGATCATCTGTCGCTGGTGTCCCTGTCGTCTGCCCCGGCGTCAGACGTCACGCGGCTGGATAAGACCGCCGTCATGATGATCAGAAAGACCCAGACACAAAAGATATAGACCAGACCGCCCGCCCCGACCGACCCATCGCCACTGCCGCCTTGCCATGCCAGAGGAATCGCCCAAAGCAGCATGCCGATGAAAGGCACCAGCTTGGCCGCATCGCGCAGCCGGCGTTGTCGATAGTTGGCACGATGCAAAAAGACCGACGGCTTTGACGGGCGGGTCATGCCTCCATAAAGCTGCGCACGTAGTTGCGCACCTCAGAGTTCGAGAACGGCTTTGTCATGAAATGATTGGCCCCGAGGCGCGTGGCCAATTCGCGGTCCTTCTCCTGACCGCGGGCGGTCAGCATCATCACGGGAATGTCCTTGGCCACATCACTGGCACGCAGATCACGCAAGATATCAAAGCCGCTGCGACCGGGAAGCATGACATCAAGGATGATCATGTCCGGCGGCATCGCCATTACTTTTGCCATCGCGGTCGTGCCGTCTTCGTGCGTGTGCACGGTCCAGCCGTCCCGCGACAGTATGAAACTGATCGCCTCAATGATGTTTGGCTCATCTTCGATCAGAAGGACACGTTTGCCCATCTCACCGCCTCCCTTCATTCCCGCTTGAACAAGCAGGTCTCCCTTGTCGAAAACTATCGCTGCTTTCGCGCCCCAAGTCAAAACCCCCTTGCGCCTAAAGTCCGGCCAATGCGGGTTCACGCCGGTTCACGCAATTGGCGCGCGGACAGATACGGCATGACACGCCCACGGGCAGTGGCGACGCCTGTGGCGCGGGCGGGTCGGGCAGAACCAGCATCGTGCTTTGCACCATGGGCGGAATATCGAACCGTATTGCGGGCTGGGCTTCTGCGATTGCGTAGCACAGGAACCGTGGCGCATTCGCCCCCGGCAACGCCACATCAAGGCGCAGCGGCTGGCCCGGCCGCCCCAGTGCCGCAAAAAGCGGCCAAAGCGGACAGGCCCCACCCGCACGCGGAACCGCGAAACCGGGCACGGTTTTCATCAAGGTGACCACACCGGCGGCATCGCAAACAACAAGACCAAGCGGCGGATGCCCCTGACGCACGGGCAAGCTGGCCAACCGTCGCAAAACCAATCCGAATGGCGCGCCAAAGCGTTGCGCCAAAGCCGCCGGATCATAATCCAGCTCCTTGGACGCTTGCGCGAAGGGCGCCAACGGCAAGCGCGCCGCATCATCACCATACTGCGCCGCGAATTGTGCCAAAAGAGTCTTGGCCGCCCCCGACAACCCGCTTTGCTCTACCACGTCATCCGGTGTCGCTGTCGCGTCTTCCAGTGCGGCAAGATGAAAAGAGGTTTGCCCCAGATAGCTTTCGACCTGCTCGATCGGCAAACTGATCTGATCGGCCTCATTGCCGGGGGCGTCAAGGTAGGCGATCAGCGCCTCACTGCTGGCCGCAAGGCGCAGGCTGTCGTTGTGAATATTCTCGTGGAACCTGCGCCGCCAATCGTCATCCAGTTGCTCGGACCCCACAAGGATCGACGATGACGACCGGATTGCGGACACGGCTGAAATCACCTCATGCAGCGCACCGGCCAGTTGCGGATCATGGGCCATGCGATCGGTCAGGACCTGCAGCTGTTGTTGCAGCGTTCCGATCCGCCGCGCCTGCGCGACCGTGAGCGCCGACCATCCGGGGTAGCGCGCGGCCATTTCCTCGGCCTGGGCAAGTTCGACGTCTGCGCCCAGCATACCTGCGGCGGCGCGCAACTGATCAAGGGTCTCGGCGCTGACCCCTTCGGTCAGACGGGCCGGATCAACCTCAAGGACACGCGCGATGTCTGACAACAACTTTCCGCCGATTCTCCGGCGGTTATGTTCGATCAGGTTGAGATATGAAGGGGAGATACCAACAGCTTCGGCGACCGCAGCTTGTCGCAAACCGCGATCAAGGCGCTTTTCGCGTATCCGAGACCCCGCAAGCCGTTCTTTTACCAAGGCCAATTCCTCCAACAGTTTCAGTGGCTTTCTGCGCGTGCAAGAAAAGCGATTTACAATGTTAACAAATTAACTGTGCATGAATTTACAAATAAGTCCAGCGCTGCCAATGGTTTGTTGCTGCAAAAGCCCATCGTCGCCGACACTGGGAAGGCACTGTAAAAGTGATAGCCGATCGTGCGAGGAGGCCCGACCGGTAAAAATCTCTAGGGAGGATATTTATGTCCAATTCGAAATTCTCACGTCGTGGCGTGCTCAAAACTGGTATGGTTGCCAGTGCTGGTCTTGCCATTCCTCAGTATTTGCGTGCGGACGCCCATGCGGGCTTTACAAACGCACCTGGCGACAGCGAAGTCACACTGGGCTTCAACGTACCGCAAACTGGTCCTTACGCGGACGAGGGCGCAGACGAACTGCGCGCCTACGAGCTGGCGGTCGAGCACCTGAATGGTGGCGGCGACGGCGGCATGTTGAGCACGTTCTCTTCCAAGGCACTTGACGGTGCAGGCATCTTGGGTCGCGAAGTCAAATATGTGACGGGTGACACACAGACGAAATCTGACGCGGCACGTGCTTCTGCCCGTTCGATGATTGAAAAAGACGGCGCTGTGATGATCACTGGTGGTTCGTCCTCCGGTGTGGCTGTTGCTGTGCAGGCGCTTTGCCAAGAGGCCGGCATCATCTTCATGGCCGGTCTGACACACTCCAACGACACAACAGGTAAAGACAAGCGGGCCAACGGTTTCCGTCACTTCTTTAACTCCTACATGTCCGGTGCTGCGCTGGCGCCTGTGCTTGAGGCCGCTTACGGCAACAACCGCAAAGCCTATCACCTGACAGCCGACTACAACTGGGGCTACACAACACAGGAAGCTGTGCAGTCTTCGACAGAAGCCATGGGTTGGGAAACTGTGAACACGGTGCTGACACCGCTGACACAGACAGACTTCTCTTCCTATATCGCGCCTGTTCTGAATTCCGGTGCCGACGTTCTGGTTCTGAACCACTACGGCGGGAACATGGTTAACTCTTTGACCAACGCGGTTCAGTTCGGTCTGCGTGAAGCGCAAGCAAATGGCGTGAACTTCGAGATCGTCGTTCCGCTCTACTCTCGCCTGATGGCGAAGGGTGCGGGTGCCAACGTTAAGGGCATCTTTGGTTCGACAAACTGGCACTGGTCCTTGCAGGATGCAGGTTCGCAAGCCTTTGTCCGCTCCTTCGGTACGAAATACGGCTTCCCGCCATCGCAGGCTGCGCACACTTGCTACGTGCAGACGCTGCTTTATGCGGATGCGGTCACACGTGCCGGTTCGTTCAACCCATGTGCGGTTGTCGAAGCGCTTGAAGACTTCGAGTTCGACGGTCTGGGCAACGGTCCAACACTGTACCGTGGCGCTGACCACCAGTGCTTCAAGGACGTGCTGGTCGTGAAGGGTAAAGAGAACCCAGAAAACGAATTCGACCTCCTCGAAATCGTTGAAGTCACACCTGCTGCACAGGTCACATACGATCCTGACCACCCGCAGTTCCAAGGTGGTGCACTGGGTACATGTAACCCAGGCGCATAAGCGCACAATGGGTCAGGCCGCTTTCTCCCAAGTGGCCTGACCCTGCTTTTCTTCCGTCTGTGCCACGTGCCGGCCCCGTTTTCGGGCAGCGGGCCGGAGCAGAGCAGGCAGCCACCCCCCTTAATTGATCAGAGGTCATCTCATGGACCAGTTCATACTCCAGATTCTAAACGGATTAGACAAAGGCTCTGCCTATGCGCTGATCGCGCTCGGTCTTACACTTATCTTCGGCACGCTTGGTGTTGTGAACTTTGCCCACGGTGCGCTGTTCATGCTGGGCGCCTTTGTCGCGGTCACTGTCAGCAACCTGCTCACGCTGAGCCACAAGGTTGTGGACGAGACACGCACAGACTTCCTCGGCAATCCGCTTCAGGTGGATGTGCCTTATATCCATGACTTTTTCGGACAGGTGACCGGTGACGTCATCATCGACTGGGCCGTGCCGATCTCGATCCTGATCGCGATGCCTGTCATGGTTGCCATCGGCTTTGCGATGGAACGCGGCCTGATCAAGCACTTCTACAAGCGCCCCCCTGCAGACCAGATCCTTGTGACCTTTGGTCTGGCCATCGTCATTCAGGAAATCGTCAAGTATTTCTATGGCGCGAACCCGATCCCGACACCCGCACCCGAGGCCTTTATCGGCAGCTTCGACTTTGGTGTGCTGCTGGGTTTTGATCCCAATGCGATCATCTACCCCTACTGGCGT
Source organism: Yoonia sp. (assembly GCA_041549425.1). Classification (GTDB taxonomy): domain Bacteria; phylum Pseudomonadota; class Alphaproteobacteria; order Rhodobacterales; family Rhodobacteraceae; genus Yoonia. The sequence goes on from JBFEQR010000010.1 coordinate 4,308, forward strand.
CTGGTCTATTTCTTCTTCTCGATGGTTGTGATCGGGGCGGTCTTTGCCTTCTTGCAGTTCACCACATTCGGCATGGTCGTCCGCGCAGGCATGGCCGACCGTGAAACCGTCGGCCTTCTGGGGATCGACATCGACAAGCGCTTTACCATCATGTTCGGCATCGCTGCTGCTGTGGCTGGTCTGGCGGGTGTGATGTATGCGCCCATCAACTCTCCCAATTATCACATGGGCATGGACTTTCTGGTGCTCAGCTTCGTTGTGGTTGTTGTGGGCGGCATGGGGTCCTTGCCCGGAGCGGTCGCCGCAGGTTTCCTGCTGGGTGTTCTGGAAAGCTTTGCCTCGATGTCGGCTGTGATCGACTTCCTGCCAGGCATCAACCAGATCATCATCTATCTGGTCGCAATTATCATTCTGTTGACACGTCCCCGCGGCCTGATGGGTCGCAAAGGCGTGATGGAGGAATAAACCAATGCTCGGACTTGAAAAGAAAGACTTCCGGTTGCTGCTCATCGTCATTGGTTTGACCATGCTGGCACCGTTCATCCTTAACCCCTTCCCCGAAGGCTCCGAGATGGCGCAATTCAACGCAGGCTATCCTGATTTGATGCAGCGTTTCGTGATCTTCGGCATCTTCGCCATCGGTTTTAACATCCTCTTTGGCCTCACTGGCTATCTGTCCTTCGGCCACGCGGCCTTTCTGGGGGCAGGCTCTTACGGCGCGGTGTGGATGTTCAAACTGCTCAGCATGAACGTGCTACCAGCCATTGCGCTGAGCGTGCTGATCGCAGGTGTGTTCTCATTGATCATCGGCTACGTATCGCTGCGGCGCTCCGGCATCTATTTCTCGATCCTGACGCTGGCATTCGCGCAGATGTCATTCGCGCTGGCCTATTCGGTACTGACCCCGATCACCGGCGGTGAAACCGGTTTGCAGCTGGCACTGAGCGACCCGCGTATTCTTGGCGCGTCCCAGTCGGCAACCGGCAACATTCCCGTCCCTGCCCTGTTCGGACTGGAAATGCGGGCAAGTTACGAGCTTGAGTTGGGCGGATGGTTGTTCACCTTCAACGCGGGCTACTACCTTGCAGCGCTCTTTATGATCCTGGCGTTCTACCTGTCGATCCGCATCTTCCGGTCGCCCTTCGGCATGATGCTGCGCGCAATCAAGTCCAACCAGACCCGGATGAGCTATACGGGTTTGAATGCAAAGCCCTATACACTGGCCGCCTTTGTGATCTCCGGCATGTATGCCGGTCTGGCCGGTGGTCTGATGGCCTCGATGGACCCGCTGGCCGGTGCCGAACGTATGCAGTGGACCGCATCCGGTGAGGTCGTTCTGATGACCATTCTGGGTGGCGCTGGTACGTTGATCGGTCCCGTCCTTGGGGCTGGCATGATCAAATACTTCGAAAACATCTTTTCCAAGATCAACGATACGATCCTGCACAACTGGTTCGGGTTCCTGCCTGACGGGCTGGAGGATTTTGTCGTCGCTATGATCTATCCGTTCATCGGTAAAGGCTGGCATCTGACGCTGGGGATTGTGTTCATGCTTGTCGTGATCTTCCTGCCTGGTGGCCTTGTGCAGGGTGGCCAGAAAATCGGGGCCCTCTTCAGCCGCAAGAAAGCCGATGAGGCCAAATCAAACGCCACTGAACCGGCCGAATAAGGAGACAGACAGATGGGTTTGTTAGAAGTTAAAGGCATCAATAAGCGTTTCGGTGGTTTGCAGGCGCTGGGTGACGTGAACCTGAGCGTGGCCGAGAATACCACGCACGCCATCATCGGGCCGAACGGTGCGGGCAAATCGACTTTGCTGAACGTGCTGGTCGGGAAACTGATCCCTGACAGCGGATCGGTTATGTTCGACGGTCAATCCGTGCTGGGGCGCAAGCCGCACGAGATCAACCAGATGGGCATCAGCCGCGTGTTCCAGACGCCCGAGATCTTCACCGATCTCACCGTCTTCGAAAACGTCATGATCCCCTGCTTTGCCAAACGCGATGGTGCGTTCCGTATGCATGCGATCGAAAGCATCTTTTCCGAAAAGGGCATTCAGGAACAGGCAGACGCCATTCTTGACGATGTGAACATGCTCGAAAAAAAGCATATGACCGCATCCAGCCTGTCACGGGGCGACAAGCGGCGTCTGGAAATGGCGATGTGTCTTGTGCAGGACCCCAAACTGTTGCTGCTGGATGAACCAACAGCAGGCATGGCGCGGGCCGATACGGAAAACACGATCAACCTGCTTAAGGAAATCCGCGCCAAACGCGGGATCACGATGGCGATCATTGAACACGACATGAATGTTGTTTTTTCGCTGGCAGAGCGGATCACCGTTCTGGCGCAAGGCACACCATTGGTCGAGGACACACCTGACAACATCAAAGGCCACCCCAAGGTCCGCGAAGCCTACTTGGGCGAAGCTCAGGTTTAACGCGGTTTGAATTTCTAGAAATTCAAAACTGCAGGAGACAAGAAAATGAATGCACCATTCAATAAACACGCCAACAACGCGGCAACGCATCCCGCCTACCTGAGCGTTTGGGAAATCGAAGCCTACTATGGCGAAAGCTACATCGTTCAGAACGTCAGCTTCAATATCCACGAAGGTGAAATCCTTGCCCTGCTGGGACGGAACGGTGCGGGCAAAACCTCGACTTTGCGCACGATTGCACGGCTCGACGACCCGCAGCTGACCCATGGCGAAATCTGGCTGGATCACAAACCTCTGCACGAAATGAAAAGCCACGAGGCCGCGACCAACGGGATCGCGCTTGTGCCCGAAGACCGGCGCATCATTCCCGGTCTGACTGTGGAAGAGAACCTGCAATTGGCACAGATTGCCCCGCCCAAGGGTTGGTCGCTGGAACGTATCTATGACCTGTTCCCGCGCCTTGGCGAGCGTCGCAAGCAGGAAGGCGTGACCCTTTCGGGGGGTGAACAGCAGATGTTGGCGATTGCCCGCGCTCTGGCCCGCGACATCAAGGTGCTGTTGCTGGACGAACCCTATGAAGGTCTGGCACCGGTCATTGTGCAGGAAATCGCCAAGACCCTTGGCATCATCCGCGATCAGGGCATCACGACCGTGATTGTGGAACAGAATGCGGTCGCGGCCCTGAAACTTGCCGATCGTGCGGTGATCCTTGACACCGGCACCGTGGTATTTGACGGGTCCGCCAAAGAGGTACTGGAAAACGACGAACTGCGCGCACAGTATCTCGCAATCTGACGACTACACACGGGCACCCAGCCGCTCTGTTAATATAAAATCGGAGAAAGTACGCTTTCTCCGATTAATTGTTTGGTAATCCCTTCATCGGATCCTATGGCCATCGATTTCTGCTTTTCGGAGCCTTCAAGATGGACACAGCCCTCAACCTGCCTGCCCCCGCAACACTCGCTGCCTCACCCAGCCCAGTGTTGGAGCGCGCAATCACAACAAAAGTGACGCCAGTCGACGCCAGCAATAATTCGACCACGCGACCAGCAGAAAAACCCTTTGTCGCACAAGTTGTCTCTGCGCGGCTTTCGGGTGCGGAATATCCCGAAAACCCTGGTGAAATCGCGCCGCCGGATCGCACATTGCGCCCTTATGACGTTCCGATGCTGCCCTATGAGGGGGCGGAAGAGGCCGCATCAGTGCAGGCAGAAAGCACTGCGCAGACTGAACTAACGTCACAAGAAGAGCAAAGTGAAGCCGATCTCTGAAGAATTCATTTGCCTTCCGCTTCCCACCTTCGCTGCCTTGCCCTATAAGCATGTAGATGCTTTGTGACGTAACGTCGCGATAGCGCCAAAAATATGGGCAAAAGGCCGAGGGAAACATGAGCAACAAAACCTCTCACGAAAGCGATGTCAGCTTTATCCAGGCGCTCGCGGAACTGCTGCGCGAGAACGACCTGACCGAATTGCAGGTCAAACGCGACTATGGCGAGAATGACAGTCTGAACGTGCGGGTCAGCCGTCAGACGCAAACAATCGTTCAGGCCAGCGTGCCTGCCCCCGCCCCTGCTGCACCGGCGGCGCCCGCCGCCCCTGCCGCACCCGCGCCAACCAGTAATGACGCAGATCCCGCAAGCCATCCCGGCGCCGTCACATCACCGATGGTCGGCACGGTCTACATGGCCGCCGAACCCGGCGCACCAGCCTTTGTGAGCACCGGTTCGACCGTGAAAGAGGGTGATACGATCCTCATCATCGAAGCGATGAAGACGATGAACCATATCCCCGCCCCGCGTGCGGGCACCATCAAACGCATTCTGGTCGAAGACGGTGGTCCGGTCGAATTTGGTGCCCCTCTTGTCATTATCGAATAAGGGCTGACCCATGTTCGATAAAATCCTCATCGCCAACCGTGGCGAAATTGCCCTTCGGGTCGTGCGGGCCTGCCGCGAATTGGGTGTCAAATCCGTTGCTGTGCATTCAACCGCCGATTCCGACGCAATGCATGTGCGTATGGCCGACGAGGCCATCTGCATCGGCCCCCCGTCCTCTGCCCAAAGCTATCTGTCGTTTCCGGCAATCATCTCGGCCTGCGAGATCACCGGCGCGCAAGCTATTCACCCCGGCTATGGCTTCCTGTCTGAAAACGCGGCTTTCGTGCAAGCGGTCGAAGACCATGATCTGACCTTCATCGGTCCCACAGCCGAACATATCCGCATCATGGGTGACAAGATCACCGCCAAGGACACGATGAAAGCGCTTGGCGTGCCTTGCGTGCCCGGCTCGGACGGTGGTGTTCCCACATTGGCCGACGCCAAACGCGTGGGCGAGGAAATCGGCTATCCCGTCATCATCAAGGCAACGGCAGGTGGGGGTGGCCGCGGCATGAAAGTGGCACAAACCGCCGCTGACATGGAAAAAGCGTTCCATTCCGCCCGCGCGGAAGGCAAAGCCGCCTTTGGCAACGACGAAGTCTATATCGAAAAATATCTGACCACACCGCGCCACATTGAAATTCAGGTCTTTGGCGACGGCAAAGGCAATGCCGTGCATCTGGGCGAACGTGACTGTTCTTTGCAGCGCCGCCACCAAAAAGTCTTTGAAGAGGCCCCTGGCCCCTGCATCACACCCGAACTGCGCGCGCGGATCGGCAAGGTCTGTGCCGATGCGGTTGCCAAGATCAACTACATTGGTGCGGGAACGATCGAATTCCTGTTCGAAAACGACGAGTTCTATTTCATCGAAATGAACACCCGTTTGCAGGTCGAACACCCCGTCACCGAAAGCATCTTTGGCGTCGATCTTGTGCGCGAACAATTGCGGGTCGCAGCGGGCCTGCCCATGTCATTTACGCAGGATGATCTGACGATCAACGGCCACTCGATCGAGGTGCGGATCAATGCGGAAAAGCTGCCAAACTTCGCCCCCTGCCCCGGAACCATCACACAGTACCACGCCCCCGGCGGGCTGGGTGTGCGGATGGATTCGGCCCTTTATGACGGGTATCGCATCCCCCCCTATTACGACAGTCTGATAGGCAAACTGATCGTGCATGGTCGTGACCGGTCAGAGGCCTTGGCGCGGCTGGAACGAGCGTTGGGCGAATTGATCGTAGACGGGGTGGATACGACCCTGCCCCTGTTCCACGCGCTGTTGCAAGAAGAAGCCATTCAAACCGGCGACTACAACATTCACTGGCTTGAGCAATGGCTGGAGAAAATCTCCTTTGAGGCGAAACCGTCAATGACGTGAGGCTCGCGGGCATGAAGGACGACCCAACACTGACGCCGACCCTGCTGTTGCAGGCATATCAGGTCGGGTTGTTCCCCATGTCCGAGGGCCGCGAAGACCCCGAAGTTTTCTGGGTCGACCCGACGATGCGCGGCATTTTCCCGCTTGACGGGTTCCGCATTTCGCGCAGTCTTGCGCGGCGTATGCGGCGTGGCGATTTGCGCGTTACCTTCGACACGGCATTTGCCGAAGTGATGGAAGGCTGTGCCGCACGTCCCGAAACATGGATCAACGAAACGATTTTCGCGCTTTATCAGGCACTTTTTGACCGTAAACAGGCCCATTCGGTCGAGGTCTGGGAAGGCGACACCCTTGTTGGCGGGGTTTACGGCGTTTCGATCGGGGCGGCGTTCTTCGGGGAAAGCATGTTCAGCCGCACCACGGATGCATCCAAGATCGCGCTCGCGTACCTGGTCGATCGGCTACGGCTGGGCGGGTATGAACTGTTTGACACGCAGTTTCTGACGCCGCATCTGGCCAGCCTCGGTGCAGTTGAGGTCACGCGCGCAGAGTATCATCGCAGGCTGTCTGCCGCGATCAGGCACGAGGCAGTGTTTGATACGGGAACAGGCGTGCCGTCTGCTCAGGATGTGATACAGCGCAACGCCCAGACATCGTAGCGCGGGTGATCCATCGCATTCAGCGCAGGCGAGGACGCAAGCATCCAGCCTGCAAACAGGTTTTCACTGGTTTTGCGATCCGTCACCGTGACGAACGCAAAGGCATCGCCAGCGGGATTGTCCGCCGGATAACGGCAGTCGGCCAAAGTCACTGATAAGAACCCGATTTGCGCCGTTTCACCCGATTGCAGGTCAAGCTCCGACACCGTGCCGCTTAGCTTGTCCAGAACACGCAAAGCCCCACCGACACCCGACAGCACTTCGATTGCCGGTGCGTCAGAGGTCGCCTCTCCAAGCGGTGTTTCAGACAGTTCTCTCAAGATGTCATCAAGCGGCGTTGTGACCATTTCCTGAGCAGCAACAGGTGCAGCCATCGACAAAAGCGCGCAAACGGCTTTGGACAACGACAACGGTTGCATCCTGACGGCCCTACTCTGGCGTCCAAGCCTCGTAATCGGCGCGCTCAGCCGGGGCCGCACGCCGGATTGAACCAGCAGGGGCATAAGCCGCCGCCGTACCGGTCAGGTTTTCCTGATGTGGCTTTTCCCAAGCTTTGCGTGGCAAAGCAGCCTCTGTCGGGGCTTGATCCCATGTGTGGTGCAGCCAGCCGTGCCACTCGGGGGCGACGCGCGACGCTTCGTTTTCGCCGTTGTAGATCACCCAGCGACGGCTGTCGTCAGCGTTGCGGTAAAACACATTACCCTGCGCGTCTTCGCCCATCTTGGTGCCGTTACGGCTGGTCCAAAGTTGGGTGCCGAAGGATTGACCATCCCACCATGTGAAAATGCGTTTGATGTTGTGAGCAAGGCCCATGTCGCGTCTCCGATTGCGTTGCGTTATCCATGCACCAACGGGGGCAAAAGGTCCAGTCCGTTCAGGCGGGGACCCGCGCAGTCACTTCGATTTCGATCTTCATTTCGGCGTTTTGCAGCTGGGCCGAGATCATGGTCGCTGCCGGTTTTGCCTTGGCAAAAGCTTCGCGCGTGATAGGCCAGCACGCGGGCCATTCGGCTGCGTCGGGGATGATGTAGGTCACGCGGACGACATGATCCAAACCGCTGCCTGCCTCCTCCAGTGCGCTTGCGATTGTTGCCAGCGCGTTTTCCGTTTGTGCGGCAATCGTGTCGGGCATCGTCATCGTGGCATAATCATAGCCGGTGGTGCCCGCGACAAACACCCAGCCATCCGCAACAACCGCGCGGCTATAGCCGATCTGCGCCTCGAACGGTGATCCGGTACTGATGTGCTTGACGCTCACGGGCTTAGCTGGCCGTTGCAGATTCTTTCTGCTTGCTCTCGTCATGGATCATCAAAGGTGCCGCGTCAGACATCACGGCTTCTTCGTTCACCACAACTTCGGTCACCGTATCCATGCCGGGCAGGTCGAACATCGTATCCAGAAGGATGTCCTCCATGATCGAGCGCAGACCACGTGCGCCGGTTTTGCGTTCAATCGCACGTTTTGCGATCGCGCTCAGCGCGTCTTCGGTAAAGGTCAGCTTGGTGTTTTCCAGATCAAAGAGGCGTTGATACTGCTTCACCAGCGCGTTCTTTGGCTGTGTCAGAATGGTAATCAGCGCATCGGCATCCAGATCCGTCAGCGTCGCGATAACAGGCAGACGCCCGACGAATTCGGGAATCAGACCGAATTTCAGCAGATCCTCGGGCTCGAGATCCTTGAAGATTTCACCGATGCCGCGATCATCATCCTCGCGCACATCCGCGCCAAACCCCATGGCAGAGCCTTTGCCACGCTGCGCGATGATCTTGTCGAGCCCTGCAAAAGCACCCCCGCAGATAAAGAGGATATTTGTCGTATCCACTTGCAGGAATTCCTGCTGCGGATGTTTGCGCCCGCCCTGTGGCGGCACGGATGCAACCGTGCCTTCCATGATTTTCAACAGCGCCTGCTGTACACCTTCGCCCGAAACATCGCGGGTGATCGAGGGGTTGTCGGACTTGCGCGTGATCTTGTCGACCTCGTCGATATAGACGATGCCGCGTTGCGCGCGTTCGACGTTGTATTCAGAGGCCTGCAGCAATTTCAGGATGATATTCTCGACGTCCTCGCCCACGTAACCCGCTTCGGTCAGTGTCGTCGCGTCGGCCATCGTAAACGGCACATCCAGAATGCGCGCCAATGTCTGCGCCAAAAGCGTCTTGCCGCAACCGGTCGGCCCAATCAGCATGATGTTGGACTTGGACAGTTCGATATCGGATTTATCGGCATGGTTCAGGCGTTTGTAGTGGTTGTGCACCGCCACAGACAGCACCCGCTTGGCATGCATCTGGCCAATCACGTAATCATCCAGAACATTGCAAATCTCGGTCGGGGTGGGCACGCCATCGCCCGCCTTCAGGCCGGCCGTTTTGGTCTCTTCACGGATGATATCCATGCAGAGTTCAACACATTCATCGCAGATGAACACTGTCGGGCCCGCAATCAGCTTGCGCACCTCATGTTGGCTTTTGCCGCAGAAACTACAGTAAAGTGTGTTCTTACTGTCGGTGCTGCCTGTATTCGCCATATGTCAAACCCCCGGGGCCTGCGCCCCAATAAAGCATCAAGTGATCAGTCCTGCCCTAACACTAGGACAGCCCGCCAAGGTCCACAATGTCAAAATGACCTTGCGCACAATGACCTTAACAAAGCCATAAAGGCATTTGGAAACACTGCGTCAAATAATCCCGCCCACGAAAAAACGCGACCGAAGTCGCGTTTGATCGGGAAAAAATCAGACGGGTGCCTAGTCTTCCGACTTGTTCCGATTCTCTACGATCTCGTCGATCAGGCCCCATTCCTTGGCCTCTTCCGGCGACATGAAATTGTCACGCTCCAGCGCGGCTTCAACCTTTTTGAGAGAGTTGCCGGTATGCTTGACATAAATCTCGTTCAGGCGCGTCTTGAGCTTTTGCGTCTCTGCCGCGTGGATCATAATATCGGTGGCCTGCCCCTGATACCCGCCGGATGGCTGGTGAACCATGACACGGCTGTTAGGCAGCGAGAAACGCATGCCCTCATGACCCGCCGTCAACAACAGCGACCCCATAGAGGCCGCCTGCCCGATCACCAGCGTGCTGACCTTGGGGCGGATATACTGCATGGTGTCGTAGATCGACAAACCGGATGTCACCACGCCACCGGGGCTGTTGATGTACATGCTGATTTCTTTTTTCGGGTTCTCTGATTCGAGGTGCAACAACTGCGCCACGATCAACTGGCTCATCCCGTCATGCACGGGGCCGTTCACAAAGATGATCCGCTCTTTCAGCAGGCGCGAGAAAATATCATAGGCGCGTTCACCCCGTGCGGTCTGTTCGACCACCATGGGGACAAGGTTCATGTAGGTCTCGACGGGGTCTTGCATATTTTCTGCCTCATGTTCGGACGGGACAATCCCGTTGGAAGGTTGGGTTGAAGCTAGTCCTGCGCACAGGGAGGTTCAAGGGCTGCACCGCTTTGATCGGACACATTTCCTATTCAGCAAATGTGAAAAAATCCTTGAAAAGGATTTTGCCAGACTTTGCATCAAAGTCTGGCGCGCCGTCAGCCGACGTGGAACAGCGACGCAAACAGGCGCGGATCAAGGCTTTCGGCCGCAAAAGTCTGTCCTTCGGTCAGAACGGACACCGCATCATGGCTGTGCAGGCTTTCCTGATGGCTGGCGATCACCCGGAAATCGGAAATCCGCGTATCCAGCTGCAATTGCTCTGTGAACAGACGCGCTGCGTCTTCCACAAAAATCGGATTGGCCGCGTTCAGTTCTGCGAAAGCCTGCTCATCCTCGCGCTTGACCATCACTTGCGTTTCGGTGGGCACAGCGGCGCGGGCGCGGTCGATCAGGTCTTCGAACCACAGCACGGCGCCCCCTTCTTCCAGTAAAACCGATATCCGCGCGACCGACCGCTGCGAATGCGGTGTCGCAAGCTGACCACGGAACTGGCGGGCATGTTCCGACAGTTCCAGCGAACACGGGCAGGTCGAGGAATAGACATAATCAAGATGCACGATCTTCTTGCGCACCCCAGCCGTTTCAACCAATTCGAGTGCGACGTCGTAATACTGATACCCCGACAGGCCCGACCGCAGGCTTTCCACCTTCATCGGAAAGCTGAAACGCATCTGGATACGCGCATCGAAGCTTTCCAGATCGGCCTTGTAGGCATCAAGCGCCCGCTCGATAACCTCAAAACTGAATGTCTCCTCGGCATGTTTGTAAAATGTCCGCATGATGCGGGACATATTGATACCCTTCTTTTCCGCTTCCAGCGACACGGTGCCGGTCACGGATGTCTCGAGCGTCAGATCGCCGTTGTCA
>JBFEQR010000011.1:0-14783 GCA_041549425.1 Yoonia sp.
AACGACCGTGAAACACTTCGTTATCCGTGATTACAGCGCTGACTAGCGCGCATTTCAAGGTTTGAGGACACACAGCATGACCATCTTGGCACGAATTCTCGACGCCGCCGCCTGCCAGAACCGGAAAATCGTGCTGAGTGAAGGCGAAGATGGCCGCGCAATTGCCGCCGCTATCGCAGCAAGAGCGCAAAATCTGGCAAGAATTGTGTTGGTTGGGGATAAAGCTGCGATCACCACTGGCCTTGCCGCCGCCGGTAGACAAGATGTCGACGGGATCGAAATTCACGATCCTTCTGAAAATTTGCACGGCGCCGAGATGGCGGAAACCTACCTTGACCTGCGCAAGCACAAGGGAATGACCCCCCAGGCCGCAAAGGAGGCTGTGCTCAATCCGCATATCTATGCTGCGCTTTTGGTCAAACTGGGCCATGCCGACGGTACATTGGGTGGAGCAGCTACTTCGACCGCAGAAATCGTGCGTACAGCTATACAGGTCATAGGCACGGCCCCCGACGCTAAAATGGTCTCCAGTTTCTTCCTGATGATCCTTGATCAGGACCACCACCCAAAGCATGGAGCTTATGTGTTTTCTGATGCGGCCTTGGTCATTGACCCTGATGCAGAAGAGCTGGCGCAGATTGCCGCCGCTTCCGCAGTTTCGTTCACACAATTGACCGCTGAAACACCGCGCGTCGCTATGCTGTCATTTTCGACCAGAGGCAGCGCGGGGGGAGAAAAGGTGTCCAAGGTAGTTCAAGCTACCCGGCTGGTGCGCGATATGGTGCCTGACCTTATTATCGATGGTGAACTTCAGTTCGATGCGGCCTTTGTACCAAAGATAGCCGCCGCCAAGGCACCGGATTCCCCGCTTGGTGGCACCGCAAATGTCTTTGTGTTTCCCAATTTGGATGCTGGCAATATCGGTTATAAAATTGCCCAACGTATGGGGGGAGTGCGAGCTATCGGTCCAGTATTGCAGGGTCTGGCCCAGCCAGCAAACGATCTATCAAGAGGTTGCAGCGCTGAAGATATCCTGCACATGATCGCTGTAACAGCAATGCAATGCTCCGATCAGTGAGCCCGCTTTTGCCCGATGTGCAAAGGCCAGTGCAGCGCAGACCCCGCTGGCCCTATTGAGCGAACCCGCTGGGCAACCGTTGTTTTTGAGCGAACGCATTGGAGGGGATGTCAGCCAGAACTGCGCTAATCACCGATTTGCCCTCTGAAAGGACCGCAAACTGTATCGTCAACTTGCGGGTCATGGCAAACGCCGAACATTGCTGCGCTTTCAAAGGCCAACGTTTGTGGTGCGATTCAAGATTGCACCACTTGTGTCACTCAAAACCTTGTCATTTCAGAATTTCAACCATCTCGGCGTAACCGCGTGACATGGCGTGCTGAAGCGGCGTGACCCCATCGCGATCTCCGATGGATTTATCTGCACCTGCGTCAACGAGGATTTGCACAGTCTTGACGTGGTCGGGGCCGCCGTCGCCCAATACGACAGCCTCGATCAAAGCCGTCCACGCCAGATTGTTGACGTGATCCAGCGGAGCGCCGCCCGCCACCAGACGCGCAACAACATCGTGATGCCCCAGGTGGGCGGCGGCAATGAGGGCTGTGCCGTCATAGACGCTGGTGATCAGGTCCGGGGCGTTCCCAAGTTCCATTGCGAGCGACACCATTTCAGGATCGTCCGCGACAGCTGCAATTGTTAGCACGTCATAGACGCGATTTTCCAAGGCGTTCATATCCGCGCCACCTTTTGCCAGTGCTGTCAGCGCGTCATCATTTGATGCAAAGGCCGCGACATGCGCAGGCGTGCGCTGTGACCGATCCCGGATGTCCACATCGGCACCTGCTGCAATCAGACGGTTAATCTCATCCACGTCGCCCTCATGGGCGGCAAGATGCAAACCTGTGTAAGACGCGATGTCTGTGGCAGATGGTGCCGTTTGCGCATGGGCAGAACCGAATATTCCAAGCGCCGCAGCAAAGAGTATGGAGCGAAGCATGATGTCACCTTTCAAATGGAATGGCCCGCCCCAATAAGGGACGGGCCGTGTGGTTTACTCAGCACCGATTGCGTCAAGACCTGCACGGGCGCATGTCTCGTCGATCGCGCCGGACGGTGCGCCACCGACACCGATGCCGCCAACCAATGCGCCACCGATCCGGACGGGCAGACCGCCGGCCTGGATGACCAGACGGCTGTCCATGTCGCGCAGACCACCGTTTTCAGGGTTGCCACCGATAAAGCCGGCAAGACCTGCCGTGTCACGGCCCATGCTGGCGGATGTGAACGCTTTGCCTGTGCTGGACCCGACTGTGTGCGGGCCTGCGTTGTCAGCGCGCAAAAGCACTTTGGTCTCGCCGCTGCGAGCAACGATTGCGACGCTTACGTTGTGGCCCTCGGCAGAACACGCCGCGACTGCGGCTTGGGCGGCTGTGGTCGCCATATCGAGTGGCAGGTAAGGTGCTGTGGGCAGATCTTGAGCGAAGGCTGCGATTGGTGTCAGCAGAGCGGTCGCAAGAGCAATAGAACGGATCATTGTGTATTTCCTTTTGTTGAACTGATGCTCCGGTTCTAATCCGCCGTGCAGAATGGCGATATTCGTAGCATCCACAAAGGTGTCCGTAGTTCTACTGATCCGCGCGCTATTAGCCTGTTATTCTGCCTGTGCATCCAACCAATAACGGGTCAATTCCGCCGCCGAGGACGTGCCTGCCTTGGCTGCAATCGCCGCGCGGTGGCTTTCAACCGTGCGGGGCGACAGGCTGAGAGCATCGGCGATTTGCCTGGTCGTCAGACCCTTCGCAATCATCTCCAGGACCTGTTGTTCGCGCGTGGACAGATGGTCTACCAACGCTACGGCCTCTGCGCGTTCTGCTGAAACCTGTTGTTGTTTTTCAAGCTCTGCATGACCATTCTGGATCGCGTCGATCAGGTCTTGTTCGTCCACAGGTTTGCTGAGGAAATCAATTGCCCCATTGCGAAACGCGCGCCTGCATGCCGCAATATCGCCATGCCCGCTTATGATCACGGTGGGCCAATTCACGCCTTGATCCGTAAGTTTTTCTTGCAGTTTCAACCCTGATATGGCGGGCATCCTGATATCAAGGATTAGGCAGCCGGGTGCAAGGTCTGCCGCACTGGCAAGGAATGTCTCGGGGGATGCAAAGCTGCGCACCTTCAGCCCGACGGTTTCCAACAGAAGGCTCAGGGCGTTTCGCACCGCCTCATCATCATCAACGAGGTAAACATGATTGGTCATGGTGCCACCGTTTTTTTTGAGAGCGGGAGGGACAGACGGAAAGTGGTCTGGTCGGTGTCGTCCAACAGCATGATATCACCGCCCATTTCCTCGACCAGCCTTTGACACAGAGCGAGGCCAAGCCCCGTTCCGTCCGGTTTGCCTGTCACGAAAGGTTCAAAGATGCGGGGCCTGAGGTGGTCAGGCACCCCCGGCCCGTTATCGCTGATATCCAGAATGACCGACGGGCCTTCGATATGCGTGCTGATGGTGACTTGTGCCGCGTCCGAGGCATCAAGCGCGTTGCGCACCAGATTAAACACAACCTGTTCCAACTCGACCGGATCGGCGTCGATAAAAAGCGGAACATCATGCAATGACAGAGTAATGGCAGCCCCCTTCGTTTTGGCCTCCAATGCCAGCAGGTTTTGAACGCTTTGGGCTGCTTCATGGACAGAACAGCTCTCGGACGGCGCACGGTTCGGTTTGCTCCACCGTCGCAGGCGATCGAGGATATTCGCCGCGCGCTGTGCTTGCGATACCGTATCGTCCAACACAATGCCAAGACGTTCAAGATCGCCGCGCCGCGCCAGGTGCTTGCCAGCCTGTGCCTGACTCAGGATTGCGGTCAGCGGTTGGGCCAGTTCATGCGCCATGCCGCTGGCCATTTCGCCCATCGCATTGACACGGGAGGCATGGGCGAGCCGCGTTTCCTGCGCGCTGAGTTTCGCGCGGATTTCAGCATCCTTTGTACGCGCACGCTGTTTGAAACCAGAGGCCGACAGCAAAAAGAGCGCCGTTGCCAATGTAATAACAGAGAACGCTTTCCCTAAGGGCAAGAGGTCAGCCAGACCAATGGCCAAAGAGGTCTCGAATACCAAAGGCTGAGACGCACTTCCAAGCGGTTTCGAAAACCCTGTCCCGCCCGATGGAAATTGACCCGCCAATGCCGTACGGCCGTCCGGCGTGGAAAGACGCAAGGACGCCGATGGTGCGTCCCAAAACGGATCATCGGTGGCAATCAGAGCACGGGCGTCGATCACCAGCGCCAAACCATGCTGCGCCGCGTCAGAGTTAGGTGTGCGTTTTACTAGCAGGTAGTGATCCGGCAGGTCTGGCATTTGCGCAATCTGCAACTCTCCGGTCGAGCGGCGGGCCAATTCAACAGCTTGATCCTTTGCCTGTGCCGAAAGACCCGTTTGTGTTTCTATTACGGGTTGTGACGGGTCATATGGGACGACATTCACCGACGTGATACGCGGATAAAACCGGGTGATTGTTGCGGCCACATCTAACAATAAATCCTGCCGCTCAACCCCGCCTGCCACAAAAATCGCTGACAAAGACGTCAAATGCGCATCATGCTGATCAGCCCGCTGGGAGGCCAAGCGATGCAGCGCCTCACTTTTGACCGTCAGTTCACGGACCAAGTTTTGCCGTTCAAGAAACGCCAACCCGCCAAGCGCGAGTATGACGGCAAACGTCCATAGAAAAACGTATCGCCGGAAATTTATTGAGTATGAGACTGCCATTTGCATTCATCGCAGGTGTAGCGGCAAACACCAATCCGTATTTCTACGGTCTTTCGAGGCTGCCGCAATGTCATCGAAACAGGCTTTTCTAGCTGAAAACACGCGCTATTTATTCCCGCAAAACGTTGGTTCAAAACAATATCCCATAGGCGCGCTTATGGTTCCAGCCATGCGTCTGCTCCACGCTACCATCCGCTACAATGCCCGAACATCGTTTCAGCCACTTCATATAGCGGCTAACTCCTATATTGCGTCCCAGAACAATTGTCCTGTCCGGTCCAGCCGTTCTGACGCGCAAAACAGGGTCAAAGTGAGTGTCGTTTGCCATTCCGGTCCGCCAACGCGGACAAGACGCCCGTCGGCCAACTCTTCTGCGACAACACGCTCGGACAGCCATGCGACGCCCTTTCCAGCAAGCACAAGCCGCTTCAGCGATTCCGCGTGTGCGTCCATATACCTTGTTTCCAGCTGCGGCTCGCGGTTTCCGACAATCTGATCGACAATCGTCCCCAGATAGCTGCTTGGATCGTAGCTCAGGTAGGGGATTCCGTTTTTTGACTTCTTGGACAAGTCCCACCCTGCCTGCTTTGCGGCTCCGGCTTCTGCGACCGGCGAAAACTTTTCGAATCCGACGTCCTTGCGCGCCACCACATCTTCGTCAAAGAAAGGACCGCCGTTTTTGTGCCGGTAGCAAAGCAGGAAGTCACAAGTCCCGTCCGAGAACAGTTGACAACAAGAAGACAAGAAATCCGAAAACACGCGGACGCGAAGACTGGGTAGTTCTGTCTCAAGCTCGTCAAGACGCGAGGTAAGAAAGTTGAGCGAAATCGTGTGGAGCACTGCAATGCGCTGAAAGGCTGATCGTCCGTAGAAAATCCCGCGAATCTCTTGTCGCGTGTCGGACAGCTTGTTGATGGTTTCTTGTGCGACCGGCAGGAACAGAATACCCGCATCGGTCAGGCGCAAAGGGAAGGTCGTTCTCACGATCAGGGGGACGCCCAACCAGTTCTCCAACGATTTGATCCGGCGACTAAACGCTGGCTGCGTGATGTTTCGTTCTTCAGCCGCCCGAGAAAAGCTGAGCGTGCGCCCCAGACATACGAAATCCTGCAGCCATTTGACGTCCATAGAAAACTCTCCTTCTCAGCCGAACTGTATTGAAACTACACCACTATGCAAAATTTGCATGAGAATATTCCATGTTTGAATTGGCCGTAACAGGAATTGCGAACCTAACCTGTCAACAAGGCTGAACTGACTCGGAGTAAAGGGAATGACCGACTCTCCCAAGCTGCAGGCCCTATCAAATATAAACGCCGGGCAACCTGAATTCGCCCGGCACTGTTACTTCTCACTACAGGGAGAAAAATAATGTCAAAACTCATGACCACGACCGCAGTTGCTCTTGCAGCCTGTGTTGCACTGCCCGCTGCGGCAGAAACCACCATCCGGCTTAGCACCTATGTCAACGAAGCTGACATCCGCTATGACGGTTTTGTCCATTTTGCCGAGCTTGTCGCCGAAAAGACCGGCGGCAGTGTCAACGTAGAAATCTTCCCCTCCGGGACGCTGCATGGCTGGTCCGAAGGTGTAGACTCGCTGCAGGGCGGCGTATCGGACATCTCTTGGATCAACGCAGACAACCGTCTGCCATGCTACGCGACAACCTCGCTCTATCCGACCGAGGTCAGCCTCGAAGACCAGACCGGTCTGGATGCTGCATATGCGGAGTTGATCCGTGAAGAAGCAGCCAACGTCGGGCTCGTCCCACTGTTCAACTCGAACTACTCCTACGATCAGGAGTGGTGGTTTGAAGAGCCTATCGAGGATATCGGCAATCTTGATGGCAAGCTTGTGCGTTCGATCGGCCCACTGGTCAGCCTGATGATCGAGACTTGGGGCGGTGAGCCCGTCTTTGTCGCACCCAAAGAGGTCTTCCAGTCCGCCGAGCGCGGTGTTGTGGACGGTATCAACATGGGCGTTGCGACCTATTCTTCATGGAAGCTTTGGACAGTGATGCCCTACATGGTCAACGCCAACCTGTTCTACGGCAACATCCAGTACATGATCAACAAGGACAAGTTCGATGCGATGACCGCAGATGAACAGGCCGCCGTCGTTGAAGCTGCTGCCGAGACCGAAGCCTGGCTTCAGCCGCTCTATGAGGGCTGGGTTGACCAGAATGTCGGCAATGCCGTGATGGCAGGTGGCGGTCAGGCCGTTTCCATCCCGCAGGAACAGCGTGAGGCGCTCATTGCATCCGTCAAGGACAAGTGGGACGTCACAGTGAATGAGGCTTGCGGCCCCGAACTGGCCGGCGAAATCCGCGCTTTGTTTGCGAGCCACGCTCCCTGATAGCGTGTCTTTGAAGGCGGCCCCGGATTGGTTCGGGGCCGCCCCTTTCAATTTCAGAAACGAGGCTTGCCATGGAAACGGGATTGAACCGGCTTATCCGCGGCGTCGAACGTGTCGTCATTTGGGCTGCGGCCTTGGGTGGCGTCATTGTTCTGGTGCAGATGTTATGGATTTCCTACGGAGTTTTCACACGCTACGGGCTGGGCAAACCTGACCGGCTTGTGACCGAAGCGACCGCGCTTCTGTTGTTTCCTGTCGCCTTTGCCGGATTGGCATATGCGCTGAGGGAAGATGCCATGCCGACAGTCACGATGCTGATCGACAGGTTTTCCGCACGCACAAGGCGGGTTTTCGCGATCATCAACCATTTTCTGATGTTCGGTGTTGGCATGTTCTTCGCCTATGCGGGCGTCAGCGCGACGATCCGCTCGTTCAACTCTGGCGTCGCTTCGGAAATTCTTCACTGGCCGCGCTGGTGGTTTTGGGCACCAGGCGCAACGGCGCTGGTCCTCTTTGCAATTTATGCCGGGCTCAGGATGATTAGCCTGATTGTTACTCCGGTGTCGGAAGGAGACGTCTGATGGAATGGTATGTTGTCGGAATAGGTCTCTTTTCGCTTCTGATGCTTTTTATCGTGATGGGGTTGCCGATCCCCTTTGCACTGGCTGCCGCATCGCTCCCCTTTTTGTGGGATATCCAGGGGTGGAGCACGTCTGTCGTATCCTCCGAACTCAAGCTTTGGGGGGTCTGGATTGACTACATCCTGCTTGCGGTCCCCCTGTTCGTCTTCTTGGGAGAGCTCATAGGCAAATCGAATATCGGTCCCAACCTGTACCAGTTTCTGCATCAAGGCGTGCGCATCAGAGGATCGGCCGCCTATGGTTCGATCGGGGCAAGCGCCGGTTTTGGCGCCGTCTGCGGCTCTTCTATGGTGGGTGCGCTGACCATCGGTGGTGTCGCTCTCCCCGAGATGCTGCGATTGGGTTATGGCAAACGGCTTTCGTCTGGTGTTCTTGCTGCCGGCGGCACGCTGTCGGTCTTGATCCCGCCAAG
This sequence comes from Yoonia sp., assembly GCA_041549425.1. Taxonomy (GTDB): domain Bacteria; phylum Pseudomonadota; class Alphaproteobacteria; order Rhodobacterales; family Rhodobacteraceae; genus Yoonia. The sequence continues at coordinate 8,195 of JBFEQR010000011.1, forward strand.
CCTGATCCTGCTTTTCTACGGGATCGTCACGGACCAGAGCATCGGCGACCTGTTTATCGCCGGTGTCATTCCGGGCATCATTCTGGTGACCTGTTTCGTCCTCGTCGTGTGGGTTTGGGGTATTCTGAAACCCGAAGATATCCCGACGAATGAAAGTGCCGGCAAGATGCCTCTTGCCATGGTCCTGTCGACGGTCGGACCCGTCGCACTGATCGGTCTTGTCATCACTGTCGCGATCTATGCAGGTATCGCCACTCCAACCGAGGCTGCTGCTGTGGCTGCATTGCTGACGGTGATCCTTGCCTTCGGGGTGGGTGGTCTGAAGTGGGAGGGGTTCAAGCTGGCGCTGTTCTCGACCATGCGGACGATGGGCTATCTTGGCTTGCTTTTGTCGGCGGGCGTTCTCTTCGGCTTTGTCCTGACGTACTATCGGGTGCCGCAGCAGTTCACCGAACTCTTCCTGTCGTTCGATCTGTCGCCTTACACGGTTCTGGCAATTGTCATCGTCTTCTACATCGTCCTTGGCATGTTCCTTGAGCCTGTTTCGATGACTTTCATCACGCTGCCGACAATCTTTCCGTTGATGTCTGCTGCGGGCTTTGACCTGATCTGGTTCGGCGTCGTCTACACCATCACAATGGAGATCTCCGTGCTGACGCCGCCTGTGGGACTAAACTTATACGTCATACAAGCCATCAGCCGTGATCAGGTCAGCATCGGGGATGTTATCATCGGATGTCTGCCATTTATCGGCGCAATGGTTCTGCTGATCGCCATTCTCATCACTTTCCCGGAGGTCGCACTATGGTTGCCCGAACAGATGAACTGATCAAGTCGCTGCCAGCCCCGCATCGCAGGGACGGGACCGGAACACCGCTTGTGCTTGTTCACGGGTTTCTCGGCGGATCGGCCCAATGGGAGGCGCAGATCGCCCATTTCAAAGCGACCCATGACGTTATTGCGCCAGATCTTCCAGGCTTCGGAGAGGCCGCAGATCTGCCCGGACGTGTGGGCATCGAAGGGCTTGCGGACTACGTGATCGAGTTTCTTGATGATCTGGGTATCGCGTCGTTTGCGCTTCTGGGGCACTCGATGGGTGGCATGATCGTTCAGACGATTGCCGCCAAGGTGCCGGATCGGGTTGAAAAGCTTGTGCTTTACGGCACGGGACCTCTTGGTTTGATGCCGAACCGCTTTGAAACGATCGAGGAGTCACGTCAAAGGCTCTTGGCTGACGGCATTTCGAAAACCATCCGCCGCGTTGGCGCAACATGGGTTCTGGACAGCAGTACCGCTGCCGGACAGTCGAATGTGGACATATTGGCCCGTATCGGTGCGCCAGCGTCGCAAGAGGCGTCGCTGCTGGCCTATGACGGAATGGAAAACTGGGACGGTCGTGCCCATCTGGAGTATCTGTCGATGCCCACTCTGATCTTGTGGGGAGATACGGATCGTTCGTATCGTTGGCCGCAAGTTCAGGAGATGTGGGAGAAAATCCCGAACTCCAAGCTGGCCGTCATTCCCGGGACATCCCATGCGGCCCACCTCGAAAAGCCGGATTTGTTCAATAGTCTGTTGGATGACTTCCTGAATTAGACTATGTCGTCCGCATTCTTTTTGGCCTGCTCACCACCTACAACCTACCTTCAATTCAACTACAATCAGGACATGCTCAATGCATCTTGCACGTTTCCCTCGCCTTCACCTCGCACATCTTCCAACCCCACTTGAGCCCATGAAGCGGCTCTCCAAAGAGCTGGGGGTAGAAATCTGGATCAAACGCGACGATTGCACAGGCATGTCGACGGGGGGCAACAAGACCCGCAAACTGGAATTCCTGATGGCCGAGGCCGAAGCGCAAGGCGCTGATACGGTGCTGACGCAGGGGGCCACGCAAACCAACCACGGGCGTCAAACCGCAGCGTTCGCGGCGGCGCTTGGGCTGGACTGTCATATCCTTCTCGAAGATCGCACCGGTTATTCGGACCCCAACTATAACCACAACGGCAACGTCCTGCTGGAGCACCTGCACGGTGCGACAACCGAGAAATTCCCTGGCGGACATGACATGGTCGCAGAGATGGAAAGGGTGGCCGAAAAGCTGCGCGCAGAAGGTAAAAATGTATATGTCATTCCTGGCGGCGGTTCTAACCCGACAGGCGCGCTTGGTTACGTCAACGCGGCATTCGAACTGGTATCGCAAGCCAATGATCGCGGGCTCAAGATCGACCGACTGGTCCACGCCACCGGTTCGTCGGGCACCCAGGCTGGCCTGGTTACCGGCATGTGCGCGATGAATGCACAAATCCCCGTCTTGGGGATTGGCACACGTGCGCCCCAGCCGAAACAGGAACAGATGGTGTTCGATCTCGCGACACGGACTGCCGAAAAACTGAACTGCGCGGGTGTGGTCAAGCGCGAGGATGTGGTCGCGAACACCGACTATGTCGGCGAAGGCTACGGTCTTCCCACAAAGAGCGGCATTGAAGCGATTCAGATGTTTGCAGAGTTGGACGGCATCCTGCTTGATCCATGCTATTCCGCCAAGGGGGCTGCGGGGCTCATCGATCTGGCACGCAAGGGCCACTTCAAGGATCAACGGGTTGTGTTTCTTCACACCGGTGGCGCTGCTGCATTGGCTGGCTATTCACTGGCATTCGATCACGAAAACCGGTGGGTAAACCTGTAAGGGATGAACACGCCCAAGATGATCGGTGTCCTTGGAGGGATGGGGCCGAAGGCTACCATCCTTTTCCAAAGCAAGATGCTTGGTCAGGTTGCAGCGCAAGATGACGCCGATCATATCCCCCTTCTGATCGACATGAACCCGCAGGTGCCGTCCCGGATTGCGCATCTGATCGAAAAGACGGGGGCTGACCCCGGGCCGGAACTCGCCAAGATGGCGCTAAGGCTGCAACATGCAGGGGCAAAGGCCCTTGTCATGCCTTGCAACACGGCGCATTTCTATGCGGGTGCGATTGTGGGGGCGGTCGAGATCCCGCTTCTCAATATCATTGAACTGGCGGCTGACCACGCACGCCAAGTGCTGGGCACCGGTGGCCGTGTCGGTTTGCTGGCCTCGCCAGCGGTCTTTCACACCTGCCTTTATGACAGGGCCTTGGAAGAACGCGGGTTGCAGGGCGTTTGGCCCAAGTCATTCGACACAATGCTGCAGGCAATTCGGATCATCAAAGCCGGAGGCGACCAAGAGGCCGCGCGCAAGGCGCTGATCAGTGTGTCGAACGAGCTTTGCGAACTTGGCGCTGACATACAGCTGATCGCCTGTTCAGAGTTTTCCATCATTGCAGATTGCATTGACGACAGCGCCCGAGCATTTGACACGCTCGATCTGCTGGCCAATGCCACGACGGCGTTTGCACTGGCCGACTAGCGCCCGTTTGCCTATCCGTTCGCGATATAGGCGGCCATTGCCGCCTCTGTTCCTTGGTCCCAAATCATGCGCAGCCAGTCGGCGAAGGCCGTTGAAAAGGCGGCGTTCCGGCCCAGATCGCCATAGTACTTCTGCTGCGCCAGCCACACCTCCGGCGATGTCTTTGCCTCGATGGCGTTGGCCTGAAGCGTGTCCCAAAACGGATCGTTGGGCGCGATTTCGCTGTGGTCTTCGCGCTGGCCTGCGCACATGCGCGCCCAGATTGCCTCTGCCAGTGCCAGACCGGAAATCGGGGTGCCTGCGGCGATCCCGTCCCTGATCGAAGGAATAACGAACCCCGGGTGGCGCGATGATCCGTCGAATGCGACCCGACGCGTGGTGTCGACAATGCGCGGGTTTGAAAACCGTGCTTTGATCAATCCGACATATTCGTCGGGCACCATGCCGGCTGCCGGAGCAAGATGCGGGATGATTTCTTGGCGTGCAGTCTTTTCGAAAAAGGCGCTGATCTTTTCATGGGCAAGACATTCGGAAATGGTCGCAATCGACAGCACTTCGCCCGCGTTTGCCACGATCTGGTGGCCACCATTGAGGACACGGATCTTCATCGCTTCAAAGTCGTGCACGTCGTCGGTGAATGTCGCCCCGACCTTGTCCCAGTCCGGACGGCCTGCGCAAAAATTGTCCTCGATCACCCATTGCCGAAAGCTTTCGTGCGTCACGGGTGTCGTGTCATCAATGCCAAGGCTTTGTGCCAGCGCCAGTTCGTTCGGGCCGGTTGCGGGCACGATGCAGTCAACCATCGCATTGGGAAAGGTGCAGGCGTTGTCGATCCAGTCGGCAAGATCGGGGTCGGAAAGCCGCGCCAGAGAGATGATCGTCTGGCGCAGGATGTTGCCGTTGCCTTGCAGGTTATCACAGCTCATGCAGGTAAAGGCGGGCGTGCCTGCCGCGCGGCGCTGTTTCAAGGCGGCAATCATCGCGCCAAAGGCTGTTCTGGGGGTCTGGGGGTGTGCGGCATCGTGCACAATATCGGGGTGACTGGCGTCAAAGCCGTTTGTTGCCGGATCGACGAAATAGCCGCCCTCGGTCACCGTCAGTGACACGATCCGGATCACGGGTTCGGCCATTTGCGCAATAAGTGTGGCATTGTCCGGTTCAACCGGTACAAAATCAATCATCGAACCGATGACTTCTGCCGAAGTCTCGGTCGGTTTGAGTTCGATCAGCGTCGTCAGATGGTCCTGCGCGACAAGTTTGCTACGCTGCACGGCATCACCGGGCCGGACACCGGCCCCGATGATGGCCCAGTCATGCGCAAGACCCTGTTCCATCAGCCGGTGCAAATACCACGCCTGATGCGCACGATGAAAGTTGCCAAGACCGATGTGCACAATGCCGGGTGTCAACTGCGCGCGGTCGTAGCTTGGCACGCGAACGGTGGCCGGAAGCTCTTTGAGTGTCGCGTTGCTCAGTTTCATGGGGCCATCCTCCCGCGGTTGGTCTTTCATCAACTCATCCAGTTCCCGCCGTCGACATTATATGTCTGGGCAACGATGTAGTCCGCATCCGATGATGCAAGAAACACAGCCATACCTGTCAGGTCGTCCGCGGTGCCCATGCGTCCATAGGGGACGGCGGCGCCGACTTCGGCCTTCTTTTGTCCCGGGGCCTTGTTTTCGTATTTGGCAAAGAACGCATCCACACCGTCCCAGTGTTCACCGTCCACCACCCCGGGTGCGATGGCGTTGACGTTGATACCGTGCTGGATCAGGTTCAGTCCCGCTGACTGCGTCAGGCTGATCACAGCGGCCTTGGACGCGCAATAGACCGCCACAAGGCTTTCGCCTCGCCGCCCTGCTTGGGACGCCATGTTGATGATCCGGCCCTTGATGCCGCGTTCGATCATGTGTTTCGCGACTGCCTGCAGCGTGAACAGCGTGCCTGCGACATTGATGTCGAAAACGCGGTTGTAATCCTCGCGCGTGATTTCGACAATCGGGGCTGCGGTGAAAAGTGCGGCATTGTTGATCAGGATGTCGATCTGCCCAAGCGCTGTGACCGTTGCCGCGACGCCTGCGTCGATGCTGGCTTGATCGGTGATGTCCATTTGGATGGCCACAGCCGCGTCGCCCAGACCTTCAGCCGCAGCCTGCGCGCGTGCAAAGTCAATATCCGCAATCGCCACCTGCGCGCCTTCGGCCACATAGGCCTTGGCAAAGGCCAGACCGATCCCGCGTGCGGCACCTGTGATCAGCGCGGTTTTTCCAGCCAGTCGCATCAGTCGATCCGCAGACCTTGCGCGTCGAATTTGTGCAACTCGTCCATGCGCGGGTTCAGATAGATCGTGTCGCCATGCGTCAGGTTGACGTCACCGATGGCGCGCACTGTGATCTGGTCGGCCAGACCGGTGTTGTTGATGTGAAAGAAGGTGTCAGAGCCCAGATGTTCGGCCACACCGACGGTGCCTTGCCATATGCCTTCGCCTTGCACGACGTCGATATGTTCAGGGCGCACGCCCACCGTATGCGCGCCGTTTTGCGCGGCAAATTCACCCTCGACAAAGTTCATCTTGGGCGATCCGATAAAGCCCGCCACGAATTTGTTGCGCGGGGTGCGGTAAAGCTCAAGCGGCGAGCCTACCTGTTCGATTACGCCTGCCTGCAGCACGACAATCTTGTCGGCCATGGTCATGGCTTCGACCTGATCGTGGGTCACATAGATCATTGTCGTCGCGAGCTTTTTGTGCAGCTCGGAAATTTCCATACGCATCCCGACCCGCAAGGCCGCATCAAGGTTTGACAGCGGTTCGTCGAACAAAAAGGCGGAGGGTTCACGCACAATCGCACGGCCAATCGCCACGCGCTGGCGCTGGCCACCCGACAACTGACCAGGACGGCGGTCGATGTAGTCGGTCAGGTTCAGGACCTCGGCGGCGGCATTCACGCGGCGGTCGATCTCGGCCTGATCCATCTTGGCCATCCGCAACGGAAAGGCGATGTTCTTGCGCACCGACATATGCGGATAGAGCGCGTAGGACTGGAACACCATCGCAAGGCCACGTTTGGCGGGCACCAGGTCGGTGGCGTCCTTGCCGTCGATCTCGATATAGCCGCTGGTGATATCCTCTAGCCCTGCAATCAGGCGTAGCAGGGTGGATTTACCACAGCCGGACGGGCCGACGAAGACAGTGAACTC
>JBFEQR010000012.1:0-14634 GCA_041549425.1 Yoonia sp.
AGATCGTCAGAGGGCGCTCTTCGACCACGTTCAGGTCGATTGTTTGCCCGTTTTGATCCGTGCCCGTGACCGCCCGCGTCAACCGCGCGCGCGCCGGATCCGGTGCGATCAGATAGCCCGAGATGTCGTCAATGCGCGCCAATTGTCATTTCCTGTCAGCATGGATAAAGCGGGATCAGTACGGTTAAGCTAGGGCAAAGCCATGACGACTTCTACAGTGAAAACACACGCAAAATCGTCCTATTGGGAGGGCGTGCGTGATGGCGCGCCGTTCATCCTGATCGCTATTCCCTTCGGCACGGTCTTTGGCGTGATCGCGACGGACGCAGGGCTGACACTGGCGCAGGCGATGGGGTTCACGGTCCTTGTGATTGCCGGTGCCGCACAGTTTGCAGCGCTTCAGTTGATGGTCGAAAACGCGAGCATTGCCTTTATCTTGTTGGCAGCCCTTGCGGTGAATTTGCGCATGGCCATGTATTCGGCGTCATTGGTGCCATATCTGGGCGCGGCCCCATTGTGGCAGCGGGCTTGTGTGGCTTACCTCAACTTTGATCAGACTTTTATGACCTCGAGCATACGCTACGAAACGCGGCCAGAGATGAGCGTTTCCGACCGAGTCGCCTATTTCATTGGCGTGGCCACTCCAATCACGCCCTTATGGTTTGTCATGACATTTGTGGGCATTGTTGCAGGGCAGGCGATCCCTCAGGCGTGGGCGCTCGATTTCATTATGCCGATCATGTTTCTTGCGATGGTGGCGCCGATGCTCAAATCGCTAGCGCATGTCACGGCAGCGGCGGTTTCGGTTTCTGTTGGTCTGCTATTGGTGGGTTTGCCCGCGGGAACCGGCCTGCTGATTGCAGCAGGGGCGGCGATGCTGACAGGTGCCTTGGTTGAAATCTGGACGGAGCGGCGCGCGCAATGACTTATTCGGCAGCAGAAATCTGGACCATCATCGTGGTGATGGGGATCGGGACGTTTTTGATCCGCTTCTCTTTTCTGGGGCTGATCGGGGACCGCCCGATGCCTGCCTTTGTGCTGCGACTGCTGCGGTTTACACCCGTGGCGGTGCTGCCAGCCATGGTTGCGCCGCTCGTGTTGTGGCCTGCTGCGACGGACGGTGTTTTCGATCCGGTGCGGATGCTTGCGGCCATCGCGACGGTTCTGATCGGGGTTTGGCGGCGCAACGTGCTGTTGGCGATTTTGGGCGGGGCGGTGACGCTTTATGCCGCGATGGGGATCACTGCTCTGCTCTGAGGGCGGCGCGGATTTCTGCGGCGGCAATGGATTTGTCGTCTGCGTCATTCTCGCGGTATTCGCGGGTCACGACGTTTGGAAGGCGGCCAAAGTCGGCGGACAAACTGTTGGGAAACCAGGTCCGCCCGATGCCTTCAAATCCCGGCAACTGGCGCAAAAGCCGCGACGTGACCCGCGCGCAACTTGACTGTGGCACGGGACCGGCTTGCAGGGCGCGGTTCAGGGCTTGTTCGGCGACGTCGGGCGAGACTTCGACAGTCTGGCCCACAACGTAGAACGTCACGCGGGCATGAAAACTGACGTAATAATCCTCAAGCCGCGGTGAAACGCCAAACAGCACGTCGTTACGCTCTGGCATGACATCCTGCGACCATGATCCGGCGGGATCAAACATGATCCGCTGGCTGGCATTGATCAGCAACGCGGAATGAGCCCCGCGATGATTGCTGATGTTCTTCATGGTATAAAGGGTCAGATATTTGCGGCCCGGTTTGCGATAAACGGCCCGGGACACAATATCGTCAGGGGCCCAGACCTTTGGTGCTGTGCATGCTGACAGCGCCAAAGGCAGCCCGATCAAAAACCGGCGGCGATCCACCGTTTAGATGGCGACAAGTGCCAGAAAGATCAGGAAGATAATGATCCCGATGGTTGTTTTGGTCGTCCAGCTCATGAAGTTCTCAAAGGTCTTTTCCTGAACGGAAATGTCCATTTCACCGTGCTTGTGCTCAGCCATTGTGCGGCTCCTTCTTGGTCATATTTGTCATCCGCATAGACGATTCATTTGCCCTTGTCACGCGGTCAGGACGTCACATCTTCCGCGCGGTCCAGCGCTGTTGCAAGACGGAAACCGATGCGCGCGGGTTCGGGTTGGTCGATATGCTTGGGGCTGGCCACCAGCGAGACATTCAACTGGCTGACATGCTGGATCAATTGGGTTTTTGCACCGGCTTCGTTGACCCCGTAATAGGTCACGATATCGGGGTCATAATAGCCCAAGCCTTCGATGCGGATGACGCCCGTGTTGCCACCGGCAAGGCCCAGCCCCACTTCGTGATCGTTATCCAGCTGTTTTTCGAAGTTCTGGATATACATGATGATCCGCTCATAGGCCCATTGGGCGGGGCTCTTGCGGTTGGTCGGTTCAGACAGCGCCTTGGGCAGGGTCCGATCTGCAACCTTGGCTGCATCGGGGTCGGTGTGCACCTCGTGGCATTGGGGCAGAATGTCGTTTTCCAGCAGTTCTGCCGAAGTTTCGATCTGCATTGTTGGTTTGCTCATAGGGGCACCGCCGTCGTTTCCTTGATCTCTTCCATAACGAAACTTGCCGAAATATCCGAGACTGAAATCCGCGCCGTCAGTCTTTTGTAGAACGCGTCATAGGCAGGGACATCGGCCACCCGCACGCGCAACACGTAATCCAGATCACCCGTCATCCGGTACGCACCGACGATTTCGGGAAAGCTGTGCAACGTTGCCTGAAACTGCTTCATCCATGCCGCGTCATGGGCATTTGTCCGGATCAGGACCATCGCCGTCAACGGCACGCCAACGCTTGCAGGGTCAATCAGGGCGACACGGCCCTTGATCACACCGCTTTGTTCCAGCGCCTTGATCCGTCGCCAGCAGGCATTGCGCGACAAATTCACAGCCGCGCCAATCTCATCGACCGAAAGCGATGCATCACTTTGCAGAACTTTCAATATCTCGCGATCTATTTTGTCTAAATTTGAATTCATAAGTGGGATAATATCTCAAAATGCGATCATTTTGCAATGATGTTTGGGATCACTTCAACGTGTGTTTCGCGTAGCTTTGCACAAACAGAAAAGGAACCAGCCAATGTCAGACGCAAGCCACAACCAAGCCGGCAAAAGTGTTATTTCCGCACTCTTTCTGGATCATCCGGCCACGGTGGACGAAACCTATTTCCAGCACATGCGCTTTGCATCCGGATTTGCGTTCTGGCTTGGGGCCGCATCCTTGGCGGCATTTGTCCACGCGGTTGTTCCCGCGCTTTGCGAAACGACCGCCAGCCGTATCCTCAAGCGGTTGCACGCGCGGATCGAAAGCCGCCACTAAAGCGCCTGAAACCCCCATGCGCCGTCTTCGCGCATGACCCGTGTTGCGCGTCCGGCCTGATGCAGGTGGTTCAGATGCGCCACAGCCTCTACCAGAGCCAGCCCGTATTCACCGCGGCCGATACTGCGCTTGAACAGTGGCGCAAAACACTCGCCAGCGCTGCGCGGTTCGGACAGATAGGCCTCCAGTCGGGTCAAGGCACCGTGGTGGTTGTCGATCAGCTGCCGCAGCCGCAGGGGTAGCCCTGTGAAGGGCAATTTGTGGCCGCCCAGAACCAGTTGATCGTCCTGCGCAAAGGCCTGAAACATCTCGCATGATTGCAGCCAGTCGCTGACCGGATCGGCCTCGGGTTCGGTGGGATAGACGCCAAGGTTGGGGCTGATCGACGGCAGCAACTGATCGCCCCCGATCACCAGATTGTCGTCGCGCGACCAGAATGTCGCGTGTTCCGGCGCGTGCCCGTTGCCCATACGGATGTCCCACGTCCGGCCACCCATGGTGGTCGTCTGCCCGTCAATCAGGCGATGATACCCCAGCGGCAGCGGATCCACGCAATCGGTAAAGTTGAACGGACGTTCGGTGCTGCGGCGCGCGTATTCTGCGGGGTCCATGCCCGCCTTTTTGTAAAATTCGAGGGCCTTGGGGTCCGGCACTTCTTGTACGTCCAGCGTCAGCATGCGCGCCATCAGCCATCCGGTGCGCGGCATGGACAGCGTCGCCCCGTTCTCCAGAAACCAACCGGCAAGGCCGACGTGATCGGGGTGGTGATGTGTGACCACAACGCGACTGACGGGGCGCCCTTGCAACGGACCTGCAAGCAGCTTGTCCCAGATCGCGCGTCCCCGTCTGGAGGCAAAGCCGGTATCGACAATCGTCCAGCTGTCGCCGTCATCCAGCGCGTAGACATTCACGTGATCCAGCGCCATGGGCAGCGGCAACCGCATCCACAGGACGCCGGGGGCGACTTCAAGGGCGTCGCCCTCTTCAGGTGGGGCAGGGAAAGGGTAGCGCAGGCCGCTTTGGCCATCCGCCATCAACTTGCGAGGTCTTCTGCGGAAATCGCCATCAGATCGTCCGCGCCTTCGCGCACATGGGCCAGCAGGCTGACATGTTCGGGCAGCATCCGCTTGATGTAGAACGTAGCAAGACGCACCCGCGCGGGATCACCAAAGACCGCCGCTTTTAGATGCACATGCGCGCCCAGCACCCGTGCAAAGGCGCGCAGATACGGCACGGCACCTGCAAAGCGGTGGTTCAGGTCCTGTTGCGCGACCAACCATTCTGTTGTCTCGCGCAGGGTTTCTGCGGACTGCCAGACAGCCTCGGCCAGATCGTTGTGCGTGGCCTTGGCGGCTTCTGCACCCGCTTCGATCTCTTCCAGCAGGCGGAAGGCGGCATCGCCCCCGTCCATCAGTTTGCGCGCCACAAGGTCCATCGCCTGAATGCCGTTGGTGCCTTCGTAGATCGTGGCGACACGTACGTCACGGGCATATTGGGCCGCACCGGTTTCTTCGATAAAGCCCATGCCGCCGTGTACCTGAATACCGGTGGCAGATACCTCGCAGCCGACGTCAGAGCCAAAGGCCTTGCCGATAGGCGTCAGGAACGCGGCGCGCGCCTGCCAGACCGGATCATTGGTGGCGGTTGCCATGTCAATTGCCACTGCGTTCATCATCGTGATGCCGCGGGCGGCAAATGTGTCAGCCTTCATTGTGGTCAGCATCCGCCGCACATCGGCATGCTCGATGATCGTGCCCGTGCCGGGAGTCTTGCCCTGTTTGCGATCTTGGGCGTAGGCCAATGCGTGCTGGAATGCCGCTTCTGCGACGCCGATCCCTTGGGTGCCCACGCCAAGGCGGGCGTTATTCATCATCGTGAACATAGCGGCCATTCCACCATGCCTTTCCCCGACAAGCCAGCCGGTCGCGCCGGTATATTCCATCACTGCCGTGGGCGAGCCGTGCAAGCCCATCTTGTGTTCAAGGCTGACCACACGCAGGCTGTTCTTTTCGCCCGGATTGCCCTGTGCGTCGGGGATCAGTTTCGGCACCATGAACAGGCTGATCCCCTTGGTGCCAGCCACGCCGTCAGGCAGACGTGCCAGTACAAGGTGGCAGACGTTCTCGGTAAAATCATTGTCGGCCCAACTGATATAGATCTTCTGGCCGGTGATCGCATATGTGCCATCGCCGTTCGGTTCGGCCTTGGTGCGCAATGCGCCCACATCCGATCCGGCCTGCGGTTCGGTCAGGTTCATCGTGCCGTTCCATGCGCCGGAAATCAGCTTGGGGATATAGCGTTCTTTCAATGCGTCCGAGGCGTGATGTTCCAGCGCCTCGATCTGGCCCTGCGTCATCAGCGGGCTCAGCTGGAGCGACACGCAGGCGCTTGCGATCATTTCGTTGACGGCATTTGTCAGGGTCATCGGCAGGCCAAGTCCGCCCACCTTTGGCGAGGCAGACATGCCGATCCAGCCGCCTTCGGCAATCGCATTATAGCCTTCGGCAAATCCGGGGGACGTGCGCACGACGCCATTGTCCAGACGCGCCGGATGGGTGTCGCCCGCACGGTTGAGAGGGGCCAGCACCTCTTGTGCCATTTTGGCAGCTTCGGTCAGGATCGCCTGTGTCATGTCAGGGGTTGCTTCGGCAAAGCGTTCGGTCGCCGTCACCTGCGAAAACCCCACAACGTGATCCAACAAGAAATTGTAATCGCTCACAGGCGCGCGATATGGCATTGTTTTTTCTCCGAATTCCGTGGCGCTTGGCAAAAGCCGGGGCGCAAGCTATGCAGCATCATTCGCGGCTAGCTTATCCAAGCACGCCCGCCCATCAACCAAAACGCCACGTCATGACCGATGAACGCCCTCTCAGGCTTAGCACAGATACCGCAGGATTGCGCCGCGCCGCGCAGCTCCTTGATGCCGGTGGTCTGGTGTCGTTCCCGACCGAGACCGTCTATGGTCTGGGTGCGGATGCACGCAATGACACGGCAGTGGCGCGCATTTTTGCGGCCAAGGGGCGTCCCAGCTTCAACCCCTTGATTGTGCATTTGCCTTCGCTTGAAGCGGCCGAGGAATATTGTGCATTCAACGCGCCCGCCCGCCAGCTTGCCCAAGCGTTCTGGCCCGGTGCGCTGACGCTTGTGCTACCGGTCAAGGCGGGGGGGCATCTGTCAAAACTGGTGACCGCCGGTCTGGATACGGTGGCTGTGCGGGTCCCCGATCACCCTGTCGCTCAGGCTTTGCTGACAGCGTTTGGCGGGCCTGTAGCGGCACCCTCTGCCAACCCCTCGGGCCGGATCAGCCCGACAACCGCGGCCCATGTGGTCGCGGGGCTGGGTGATCGTGTCGATGCTGTTGTGGACGGGGGGGCATGCCCTGTGGGGGTTGAATCGACGATTGTCAGCTGTGTAGGCGCGCCCGCCCTGTTGCGGGCGGGCGGGCTGCCCGCCGAAGCGATTGCGGATTGTCTGGGGCAGGCCCTGCTGGAAACAGGCGATCCTGAAACGCCCGTTTCGCCGGGCCAGCTTGCGTCGCATTATGCACCGCAAGGTAAGGTGCGTTTAAACGCACCCTACGCCGAAAACGGCGAAGTCCTGTTGGGCTTTGGCGCTGTCGACGCACCGCTGAACCTGTCCCCCTCCGGCGATCTGACCGAAGCTGCGGCCAATCTTTTCGCCTGTCTGCACCAACTTGACGCGATGGGGGCCAGCGCGATTGCCGTGTCACCCATCCCCGACCACGGGATCGGGCGTGCGATCAATGACCGTCTGCGCCGCGCCGCTGCACCGCGCCCCTAGCCGCCCCCCGCGCACGGTTAACCGGCGTTCAGGTTCTCCACATGGGCGCGCAGTTCTTCCGCTTCCTGACGCGCCTCGCGCAACCCGTCCATTGCGGCGCGTAATTCCGCCTCGGTCTGGGTCAGCTGGTTGGTGATCTCGGCTTCGCGCTGTTGCAGGTAGGTGATCGCCTGATCGCGGGTTTCCTCGGCTTCGTGCAGGGCTTGCGCCATCTTGTCCAACTCGCCGATTTCGGCGCGTGTGACGCGGGTAAAGCGGTTGACCAGCCAGCTTGTGAACCACCCCAGAGAAAAAGCCACAAAGAGGATGGCAGCGGTCGCGAAGATGAATTCTGTTCTGTTCATGGTGCTGGCCTACTCGCTTTCTGCGGGGATGTCTTCTGCATCGGTGGTGCCCTCCGCCGTGGTCCCTTCTTCGGCGATCGCATCCAGAACGGACACGTCCTCGGGTGCGGGTTCGGGCAGGATCAGGCTGAATTCGATCCGGCGGTTGGCCTCGCGGCCTTCTTCGGTGTCATTGTCGGCGATCGGGTTTTCTTCGCCAAAGCCGATGGATTCAAACGTCGAGACAGGGACGCGCCGCGCCCGCAGTGCTGTCAGAACAGCATCGGCGCGATCCTGAGACAGCTGCTGGTTCATGACTTCGCGGCCCTGACTGTCGGTGTAGCCGGACACACGGATCGGCAGGTCGCCGCATTTTTTCAGGATATCGGCAATATCGTCGACGACCGGCTGGGTGGCGGCGGTCAGGTCGGCGGAACCGGGGTCAAAGGTGATCTTGCGGCCTTCGGTGGCGGCGATAATCTGTGCGATGCATTCTTGGGGCGACGGGATGCTTGCGATCGGATCAAGTGCCTCGACATAAGTCACGTCAATCTCGAAATCCGCGCTTTGGCCCAGCTTTTCTATCAAAAGGCGGGCAATGGCTGCGCTGGCATCCTGATTGCCGGTCTTGCCCCGCACCTGCAGCGTCGTGGGCTCCACGTTGACATAGCCGTTGGACAGCTCCGACAGGGCCTCGATCCCCGCAAGGACCCGCACCGACCAGCCGGTTGGCAAACCTTCCGCGATACGGGTGCCCATTGTGATGTTGCGCGCGCCGAATTTGGCATTTGCGAAATTCTCGACCACGGTGTTGGTCATTTGATCGGGCACGCGACCGCGCACCTGTACTTGCCCCTCGGGGCTGAGCGTGGCTGTGAACTGGGCCACGTCCTGGGCCGTTTCATCCGCCACGACCGGCAGTTCTGCCTGCACGGCGAACGCGTCCGGCAGGGCGTTCTCCAGCCGCCCTACGACCGTGTCGAAAAGGGACTGTGCGGTGCCTTCGGGGGCAATCAGGACCATGTCGGTGTCACTGACGGTGACGGTGCCACCCTCCAGATCGGCCACGGCGTTGATGCCCAGCGCCACGGCCTCGCCCCATGTTTGCGAAGGTGCGCCAAGTGCAAGGGTGCAGTTTGCCCGCTCCTGAAAACCGGCCGCAGAGGCCGCTTGCAGGATGGTGTCCAAAGCGTCTTCGGTGTCGGCGGCACAGGCGTCGAAACGCGCGCCTGCGTCATCCAGAATAAAACGGGTCGTGAAAGGCGAGATCACGGGACGGGGCGCCCTGATCTCGATCGCGAGGCGCACGCCGTCAGGGGTGTAGCGGGCCAGCGCGATTTCCAGCTGCCGCTTTTCCTCGGGGCTGTCGGTGATTGCGCTGACGCTGACCCGCTCTGCGCTGACCGAGATTTTCGATTTGGTCAGCAGCCGCAGCGCGCGCAGGCTATAGTCGACCGCGTCCCGCCATGTGTCGGGCACAGGATAGTCGCCCACCTCAAGTAGGTCGGTGACGGGTGCGCCATCTGCAATGTCTTGAATGCGCTTTGCCAAGGCATCGCGGTCGGTGCCGGCAGGGATCAGACCGATCAAGGACACGCCCGCATTGTTGCGCAGGATTTCTATCGCGAATTCCGGCGGCGTGATCTTGGCCGAATCAGCCACCGAAAGGTTGTCGATCACACGGCTGGCGTCCACCTGTCCCCCCGCCGCCGAGATCGCACGAAAGCGTACCGCCTCTGTCGGAGCTTCGCCTTCTAGGATCACCTGCAAGCCGTCCCCCAGAACCGAAGCCCATTCATACCCCTGATCTTGAAGCGTTTCCTGCACCGCCAGCACGGAACGCTTTTCGACCTCCGATACCGTTGCTTGGGCTGCAAGATAGGATAGCCCACCTGCCGCAGCAAAGACGATCAGACGTATAAAGATTGCAGAAAGGCGCATGTGTGTCCGGTGCTTGATTTGGTGACTGCATAGGCCGATGCGCGGGCAGGTTCAATCATACCAAAAGCGCAACGGCAAAAAACGGCAACGGGATCAGACCGGCATCGCGGTTTGACCGGAACAAGCGCAGCAGGCTTGTCGTATCATCGGCGTCAAACCGGCTGAGTTGCCATGTCAGATGCCAGCCCATCGCCCATGGTCCGCCAATAGCGATGACAAGCGACAGGATGGACCGGTCATAGGTGGCCAGAACAACCGCCAAGCCAAACAGGATAACGGTCATTGTCAGGAAAAGGCGCAGCCAGAGCCGTGATTGCTCGCCAAACAGGCGCGCGGTCGATTTGACGCCGATCAGGGCGTCATCCTCGGCGTCCTGATGGGCATAGATCGTGTCGTAAAACAACGTCCAAGCGATGCCCGCCAGATAAAGCACGACGGGGACCGGCCCGATGCTGTTGGTATGGGCCGCCCATGCCAGCAGTGCGCCCCAGTTGAACGCCAGCCCCAAAAAGACCTGTGGCCACCATGTAAAGCGCTTGGCAAACGGATAAATCGCGACCGGCAGCAGGGCGACAATGCCCAGCACAATGGCCGTCGGGTAAAAGGTGATCAGGATGCCGAAGGCCAGAAGCGCCTGAGCAACCATCCAGACAACAGCGCCTTTGATCGTGACCTGCCCCGACGGGATGGGCCGCAACCGTGTACGCGCCACCGACCCGTCAATCTCGCGGTCGGTGATATCATTCCACGTGCACCCCGCCCCGCGCATCAGGAACGCGCCAATCCCGCACCCCGCGATCGTCCACAGATCATGCCCGCTGGCGCTGTCGGTGGCCAGTATCGCCAGTGACAGACCCCACAGGCACGGCAGGTAAAGCAACCATGTCCCGATGGGCCTGTCAGCGCGGCTCAGCCGCAAAAAGGGGCGCGTGGCACGCGGCGCAAAGCGGTCGACCCAGTTATCCTTGGGGGCATCGGCGACGGTGTCGTTCGGCTCTGGCATCTGGGCGTTTGCGGTCATATGGTCGGGCCTATGGCTTCCAAGGTTCGTCTTTATGTAGATCACCCCCTAGGGCAAGGGCAATCGGTTCCGCTGTCGCGGGATCAGGCGCATTACCTGTTCGGGGTGATGCGGCTGGCCGAGGGTGCCGTGGTCTCGCTCATTAACGGGGCGGACGGGGAATGGGATGCCTCTGTTGAAAAGGCGGGCAAGAAGGGCGGCATCCTGCTGTGCCACACGCAAACGCGGCCTTTGCAGACACCCCCGGACCTGTGGCTGCTTTTCGCGCCGATCCGCAAGGAACGTACGGCCTTCATCGTTGAAAAGGCCGTTGAAATGGGGGCGGCGCGTATCGTGCCGGTCCAGACCGACTATACCCAAAGTGCGAACCGTATCCGTCAGGATAAACTGCAAGCCCACGCTGTCGAAGCGGCAGAACAGTGCGGTGGCACCTTTGTCCCGCCAGTGGATGATCTGGCGAAGCTTGACCGCATTCTGGCCGATTGGCCCGCTGATCGTCAGTTGATGTTTTGTGACGAAGTTTTGATCGGCGATCCTGTGGGGCTGCCCGCCATCAGCGGCCCTTGGGCCATTCTGATCGGACCGGAAGGCGGGTTTTCGCCTGTCGAACGGGACCGCCTGCGCGCCCTGCCATATGCGCACCCCGTCAGCCTTGGCCCGCGTATCTTGCGCGCTGATACCGCAGCGGTTGCAGCCATGACCGTCTGGCAGCAGGCACTGGGAGACTGGAGCACCCGTGACTGATTTCTTCCGTCCCGAAGTGCGCGCCTTTTTCTGGCGCTGGCGCGAGGTCCTGCTTGCTGGCGTCGTGCTTGCGTTGGGTGCGTGGTGGGCGCTGACGGGGATCGGGATCAATCAATGGCTGGGGTATATCTTCTGTATCATCGGGATCGGCTGGGGCATCGCCGGTGTGCAGCGGGCACGGTTCGCCCAAGACGGCGACGGTCCGGGTGTGGTGCAGATCAGGGAAAGGCGTCTGGCCTATTTCGGGCCGCTTGACGGGGGTGTCATGGATGTGGCGGACCTGTCACGCCTTGAAATGGACCCGACCAGCCATCCCGCCCCCAGTTGGGTTCTGACAGGGATTGACGGACAGCGGCTGGCGATACCGGTCAACGCAACAGGGGCCGAGGACCTTTTCGATGTGTTCACGACCCTGCCTGACATCAAGACAGCAACCGTGCTGGCTGTGCTTTCGCGCACACCGGATGCGCGGGTCACGGTTTGGAGCCGTGCGAAACCGCTCTTGCATTGACAGCGCGGGCAGTGCAGGTCACCGATAGACGCGTCAATACCAATCCGGAGGCCTGCGCCCATGTCTATTCCTCAATCTGGCGGTGGCCTTATCGAAAACTACGCCCAGTTGGTCGAAACGCTGTCGAAAGGCTGCAAGCCCAAAGAAGACTGGCGCATCGGGACCGAGCACGAAAAATTCGGCTATTGCGAGGAAACTCTCAAACCGCTGCCCTATGAAGGCGAGCGGTCGATCAAGGCCGTTCTGGAAGGGCTAGAGGGCCGTTTCGGCTGGGACCGTGTCGAGGAAGAAGGCAATATCATCGGCCTGACCAAAGACGGCGCAAACGTCAGCCTTGAACCGGGTGGAGCATTGGAACTGTCTGGCGCCCCGCTTGAGACAATCCACCAGACCTGCGACGAGGTGAACACCCATCTGGCCGAGGTCAAAGCAGTCTCGGACGAGATCGGCGTCAAGTTCATCGGCCTTGGCGCAGCCCCCGAGTGGACGCATGAAGAGATGCCCCTCATGCCCAAGGGCCGCTATAAGCTGATGAACAACTATATGGAAAAAGTCGGCACCATGGGCACCGCCATGATGCGCCGGACCTGCACCGTGCAGGTCAATCTCGATTTCGGGTCAGAGGCCGATATGGTCCAGAAGATGCGTGTGGCGATTGCCCTGCAGCCGGTTGCTGTCGCGCTTTTCGCCAATTCCCCGTTTTTTGAAGGCAAGGTGAACGGCCATAAGTCGTGGCGTTCGCGCATCTGGCGCGACCTTGACGACGCGCGCACCGGTATGCTGCCGTTTGTCTTCGAAGAAGGCTTCGGGTTCGAGGCATGGGTCGAATGGGTTCTCGATGTGCCGATGTATTTTGTCTACCGCGATGGCAAATATATCAACGCGCTGGGCATGTCGTTCCGCGATTTCCTCAAGGGCGAATTGCCCGCATTGCCCGGTGAAAAGCCGCTTCTGTCGGATTGGGCCGATCATCTGACCACGGTCTTCCCCGAAGCCCGCGTCAAGCAATTTATCGAAATGCGTGGCGCTGACGGTGGCCCTTGGCGGCGTCTGTGTGCGCTGCCTGCTTTTTGGGTCGGGCTGATGTATGATCAAACCGCCCTTGATGCCGCATGGGATCTTTGCAAGCACTGGACCGCCGAACAACGCGAGGCGCTGCGCGTCGCGGCCTCGGTGGACGGGTTGCAGGCCAAGGTCGATGGCATTGATATGTACGAACTCGCCCGTCAGGTCGTCGCGATCTCCGAGGCAGGCCTCAAAGCCCGCGCCATGCCCGGTGCCGGTGGCATGGTTCCCGACGAGACGCATTTCCTGAACGCGCTGAAAGAAACGCTTGAAAGCGGTGAAACCCCCGCGGACGAGTTGCTGCGCAAATACTACGGTGAATGGAACGGCGACCTGAAAAGGATCTATGCCGAATACAGCTACTAGGCCTTCGCCCCAATCCTGGTTTCAGTGCCTTCACGAAGGCGCTTGATATTGCCGCGGTGGCGCACATAGATCAGCAATCCAAGGATTGCACAGAGCAGGAAGTAGTTGCTGTAATCCGTGAAAGTAATCACAATGGGCGTCCAGCCTGCGGTGAAAAGCGCCGCCAGCGATGAATACCGCGAGACCGCAGCCACGATCAGCCAGATCAGGGCCGCGACAATGCCGATGGGCCAGGCCAGCGCAAAAAGGATACCGAAATAGGTGGCCACGCCCTTGCCGCCTTTGAAGCCCAGCCAGACCGGAAAACAATGACCGACAAAGGCCATCAGGGCTCCGACCTGCATCGCGTCATCACTGGCAAATGCGCGGGCCAGAAAAACAACGGCAGCCCCTTTGCCCGCATCAAACAAAAGCGTCAGCGCAGCGGCCTTTTTGTTGCCTGTGCGCAGCACATTGGTGGCCCCGATATTGCCCGACCCGATGTCGCGCAGATTGCCTAGGTTCATTACGCGCGCAAGGATCATCCCGCTCGGGATCGAGCCAAGCAGATATCCGATCATCCCCCAAAGGATCAGCGCCCCGTAAGCGATCTCTGTCTCTGCCATGTTCATTCCCCCCAAATGCGGTTGCCGTCCACCCAAGTGCCCAACACCTTGCCCTGCATCCGTGCGCCATCAAAGGGGGTATTTTTCGATTTCGACAACAGCGTGTTGCGGTCCAGTTGGAACGGTGCGTCAGGATCAAACAGGATCAGGTCCGCGGGCGCATCCGGCAAAAGCCGTCCGGCCTCAAGCCCCAGCAGGCGGGCGGGGTTCAGCGACAGCGCGCGCATCAGGCGCGGCAGGTCGATCATTTCGGCGTGATAAAGACGCAGGGCGGCTGGCAGCAGGGTTTCCAGTCCGACTGCGCCGCTTGCGGCTTCCTCATAGGGCAGGCGTTTGCTTTCTTCGTCCTGCGGGGTGTGCATCGAACAGATGATGTCGATCAGGCCTTCGGCGACGGCCTGCACAACCGCGATCCGGTCGTCTTCGCTGCGCAGGGGCGGCTTGAGTTTGAAGAACGTGCGATAGTCCGCCACATCCAGTTCGTTCAATGTCAGATGGTGTACACCGATGCCCGCGGTGATGCGCAGCCCGTTGCGTTTGGCACGCTCAAGGGCGGGAAGGGCGCGGGCGGTGGTGATCTGATCGACGTGATACCGCGCGCCGGTCATTTCCAGCAGGCTGATATCGCGGTCCAGCCCCATACGCTCGGCCATCGGGCTGACACCCGGCAGACCGCGCAGCGAGGCAAACTTGCCCGATGTGACAGCGGCCCCCTCGGACAGCACCGGTTCCTGCACATGCCCGATCACCAGCGCATCAAGGGACGCCGCATAGGTCAGCGCGCGGGCGTAAACCTTGGTGTTGGTGATCACGCGGTCGCAATCGGTAAAGGCCACGGCACCGGCGTCCTGCAAAAATCCGATCTCGGTCATCTCGCGGCCTGCGCGTTCCTTGGTCAGCGCCGCCATGGGCAGCACC
>JBFEQR010000013.1:0-13848 GCA_041549425.1 Yoonia sp.
CCGATCTTGGAAGATCACGGCGTGCGTGGCCTGATCGAGCCGCTGGGATTTGTGCAAAGCACGTTGCGCCACAAAGCTGATGCGGTGGCGGTGCTGGACGCGCTTGGGCGTCCGGCCTGCTTTGGTCTGATCCACGACACATTTCACCATCATATTGCCGGTGACACAGATATCTATCCGGAATTGACCGCAGTTATTCACATCTCGGGCGTGTCTGATCCACAGCCCCAAGCCGAAGAGATGACCGATGCCCATCGTGGCCTGATCGGGTCTGACGACCGGTTGGGTAATGTTGCGCAACTACGTGCGTTTGCGCAGGCCGGTTTTTCCGGCCCTGCATCCTTTGAGGCCTTTGCGCCTGACGTTCACACCATGACCGATCCGGCCACCGCTTTGGCCGGGTCCATCGCATTCATCACATCACAGCTTGCCGCGCCTGCGGCAGGGGCGGCGTGATGAACCAATCGCCCCCTTCAGGGGGCCCCGGCATCAATAACCGTGCGCCGGGCACGATCATTGGGAGGAAAACAATGAAAAAGATCCTTATGGCCGCTGGCCTTTCAACGCTCATGATGGGCACCACTGCAATGGCGCAGCAAATCGGTGTGTCGGTTGCCCGTTTCGACGACAACGGCCTGACCGTCATGCGCAACGGCATGACCGCTTATGACGAAGAACTGGCGGATGTCAGCCTGCAGATCGAAGACGCGACGGATGATGTGGCCAAGCAGTTGGACCAGATCAACAACTTTATCGCGTCCGGTGTCGATGCAATCATCGTGAACGCCGTTGACACCAACGCAACCGAGGCGATGTCGAATGCCGCTGCTGCCGCAGGTGTGCCGCTGGTCTATGTGAACCGCCAGCCGATCAACATGGACACGCTGCCTGACGGTCAGGCTTTTGTGGCCTCCAACGAGATTGAGTCCGGTACGCTCAAGGCGTTTGAAATCTGCAAGAACCTGCGCGCCGAAGGCAAGTCAGGTGGCGCAACCGCCTATATCCTGATGGGCCAGCTGTCCAATCAGGCCGCTGTGCAGCGCACCAAGGACGTCGATGACGTCATCGGCATGGATATGTGCAATTTCATCACCATCATCGACCGCCAGACCGCTGAATGGTCGCGCGACAAGGCATCCGACCTGATGACCAACTGGCTGTCCTCGGGCGAACCCTTCGATGCCGTCTTTGCCAACAACGACGAAATGGCCATCGGTGCCATTCAGGCCATGAAGTCTGCGGGTATCTCTATGGACGAAGTACAGGTCGGCGGCGTTGACGCCACATCCGACGCGCTGCTTGCGATGCAGGCGGGCGATCTGGACGTCACCGTGTTTCAGGACCTTGCCGGTCAGGGCCGCGGCTCCATTGATACGGCACTGGCACTGATCAACGGCGAAGAGGTCGACAAGACCGTGTTCATCCCGTTCAAACTGGTGACACCTGACAATGTCTCTGAGTTTATGCAGTAACCCTGCGTAGCTTCTAAAAACAGGTAGGGGCGGCTTTTCGCCCCTGCCGCTGAATTGACGACAGGAAAAAGGGACAAAGACATGTCAGACAATAGTGATGGTGTCGGCGGGCTGACGTTCGACAAATCAAAACGGCACTGGCCGAACGAGCTTAATGTTTTTGCGGCCCTGATCCTGATCGTCGTGATCTTTGAAATTCTGGGCGCTGTGTACGTCGGGCAAAGCCTTTTGTTCGATACCAACGACCGGTTCGACAGCATCTTTAACGAAGCCCGTCTGCGGATCATCATTATTCAGGTGGCCATCGTCGGCATTATCGCCATCGGTGTGACACAGGTCATCATTACGGCGGGGATCGACCTGTCGTCGGGCTCTGTTGTCGGTGCCACGGCCATGATCGCGATGAGTTTCGCACAGGTCGCTATGGTCAACGGTGCAGAGAACCCCAAGGCGATCTTTGGCCCCGCTTTTCTTGACCTGCCGTGGCTTGTGCCTGTGATCGTCGGCCTTGCGGTGGGCACGTTGGCGGGGCTGGTGAACGGTCTGCTGGTGGCTTATGCGCGTATTCCGCCGTTTATCGCCACGCTTGGCATGATGCTGTTCGCGCGCGGTGTCGCGCAGTGGTGGTCCAGTGGCAACCCGATTTCCTTTCCCACCGAAAGCTATGCCAAGATCGGTGCGGGCATGATGCCGGTCTTTATTTTCCTGTCGCTGGCCGTGATTTTTCATCTGATCATGAATTACACGGTTTACGGCAAACACACCTATGCCATCGGCTCCAACGAGGCGGCAGCGCGCATGTCGGGTATCAATGTCCCGCGCCATCTGTTGTGGGTCTACGGGATTGCCGGAATGCTGTCGGGGTTGTCCGCAGTGATCCTGACCTCCAAGAACCTGACGGCGCAGTCGGGTATGGGGCTGAGTTATGAGCTGGACGCGATTGCAATGGCGGTGATCGGGGGTGTGTCGCTGTTCGGGGGGCGTGGCTCGATCATCGGGACTGTGATTGGCGCGCTGATTATCGGTGTCATTACCTCTGGCTTTACCTTCCTCAAGCTGGGTGCCTTCTATCAGGAAATGGCCTTGGGCTGTATTATCGTCGGTGCGGTGGCACTGGATCAATGGCAGCAACAACGCGCTGCGCGCAAAGCATAAGGGGGGCGAATAGATGTCTGATATCATTCTACAAACCACCGATCTGACGAAACACTATGGCGGCGTTCACGCGCTTGAGGGGGCCGATTTTACCCTGCGACGCGGTGAACACGTGGCGATCATGGGCGACAACGGGGCGGGCAAATCGACCTTTGTGCGCCAGATCACCGGCGTTGAACAACGCACGCGGGGCACGGTCATGTTTGACGGGCAACCTGTCAATTTTGCAGGACCGCTGGACGCGCGCGAGGCGGGGATCGAAACGGTCTTTCAAACCCTGGCCCTGGCCGATGATCTGAACGTGCCGGACAACCTTTTTCTGGGTCGTGAAAAGACGATGTGGAACTTTCTGGGCCCGTTCCGGCGGCTGGACTACAAATCAATGCGCGAGGACACGCTTGCCGGTCTGGTGAAAACAGGGGTGAAAATTCCCAACATCAAGAACACGATCCGCAACATGTCCGGCGGGCAGCGGCAGTGTGTGGCGATTGCCCGCACAGCAACCTTTGCCAGCAAGCTGACGATCATGGACGAACCGACAGCCGCCCTTGGTGTGCAGGAAACCGCGCAGGTCGAAAACATCATCCGTACGCTGAAGGAACAGGGCGAAAGCCTGATCCTTGTGTCGCACAATATGCGGCAGGTCTTTGATCTGGTGGACCGGATCATCGTGTTCCGGCGCGGGCGGATTGTGGCCAACCTGAACAAGGAAGACACCGACGGGCAGGACGTGGTGGCCTATATCACAGGTGCGAAAACCGGGGCTGAGTATGAAGGCGCAGCCTGACCGGCCCAAACTGTTCGATCTGGCGGTCCCTTTCTTTTTGCCTGTCTGGCGGCGCGTGCTTGCCGCAGGGGTGCCTATCATTTGGGCAATGTTCGAATTTTCGACCGGTGCGTTCTTCTGGGGCTTGATCTTTCTTGGTTTGGGCGGGATTGCCGCTTTCAAGTTCATCATCGCGGACTGGGCCGCAGTGGCCGCACAGGCGGAAAGAGAGAAGAGGGGCAGCTAGGTGGCGGTAACGCTTAAGGATGTGGCAGAACGCGCGGGGGTGTCGCGCTCGGCTGTTTCGCGGACCTATACCGAAGGTGCCTCTGTTTCAAAAAAGACGCGGGCAAAGGTGGAAAAGGCGGCAGCGGCTTTGGGTTATAGCCCCAATGCGCTTGCATCGTCACTGACGACAGGCCGGACCAAGCTGATCGGGCTGGTGTCCAACAACTTTCACAACCCGATTTTTCTGGAGGTCTTTGATCTGTTCACCAAAGGGCTACAGGCGCGCGGGCTGCGGCCATTGCTGGTGAACCTGACAGATGAGACAAGCCCCGAGAATTCGATCCGCATGTTGCGCGCCTATTCGGTGGACGGGGTGATCGTGGCGTCCTCGACCTTGCCGGCCAGTTTCGCCGAAGCCTTCAAGGACGCGGGCGTGCCGGTGGTGCATTCTTTTGGCCGTCATTCGCCCAGTCCGAAGGTCAACGTTCTGGGGATCGACAATATCGAAGCAGGGCGGATGGCCGCCAGCACCCTGATTGCACGTGGCTACAAGCGGTTGGCGTTTCTGGGGGGGCCTGAAACAGCGACTTCAACACAGGACCGGATGGCCGGATTTACCGAAGTGGTATCGTCTGACCCGCGCTTGGAATGGACCGTCAGCTACGCCACCAATTATTCTTTTGACGCGGGCAGGGCAGAGATGTTGCGCCTGTTGGAAAACACCCCCGCAGAGGCCTATTTCTGCTGTGATGATGTGCTGTCGATAGGCGCGCTTTCTGCGATTGAAACCAAAGGCTTGCGGGTACCCGACGACATCGGGATCATCGGATTGAACGACATGGAAATGGCAGGCTGGGAAAACATCAACCTGACCACGATCCGCAACCCGATCCGCCAGATCATCGCCTCGTCGATCGAGCTGATCGCGGCGTCTTTGCAGGACGACAGCCGCTATCCGGAGGCGCGGCTGTTTGCCTGTGAGGTTGTGGAACGGGGCACGTTGCGGCCTTTGCCGTAAGGTGGATTGAAATCCACCTTACCTGAACATCGGCGGACGCGCGTCCAGCCATTTGCCCTCTGCCTTGCCTGACGCCGCCACGGCATAAACCGCCGCCATCGAGCGCAACCCGTCTTCGGCGCGCGGGTAAAGGTTCGCTGCGGGGTCCATTGTGCGCCCTTCCTTGCGCGCACTGATTGCTTCGGCCAGATCGCAATAGATGTTGGCAAATGCCAGCGGCATCCCTTCGGCGTGGCCGATGGTCACGCGCGACGTGCGGTCGGCCTCGGGGGATAGGTTCGCTTCTCCACGCTCGATGACCTGCAGGCGTTCGCCCAGTGGCATGTAATAAAGCTGGTTGGGTTGTTCCTGTGACCAGCGCAAGCCGCCGGTTTCTCCGAAGACCTGAATGCCCAGACCGTGCTGCCGCCCGATCGCCACCGAACTGGTCCAAAGTCGCCCGACAGCGCCGCCATCCATGCGGAAATTGACCATCGCGTCGTCTTCCAGCGTGCGCACGTCGATGCAGGATACGGTATCTGCCGACAATTTCGTCACTTCCTGACCGGTGACAAAGCTGGCCATATGCATCGCGTGGATGCCGCAATCGGCAAACTGCGCCGACACGCCGGCCTGTGCGGGATCATAGCGCCAGCGCACGCGCGGGTTATCGGCGTCGGTGGCATCGGCATGGTGCCCGTGGGCGAATTCCGCATTGACCAGACGGACCTTGCCGATGTCGCCGCGCGCGATCATTGCCCGCATGTGGCGCACAAGTGAATAGCCGGTGTAGCCATAATTCACGGCGCAGATATTACCGGTTTTCTTGGCGATCTCGACGATTTCCTCGCCTTCTTCGACCGTCATCGTCATCGGCTTTTCGCAAAGCACGTGAAAACCGTTTTCAAGGAAAGCTTTGGTGATTGCGAAATGCGTGGAATTGGGCGTCGCCACCGTGACCAGATCAACGCGGTCGTCGCGCTTTTTCTCGGCCTCCAGCATCTCTTGCCAGCTGCCGTAGGCGCGGTCGCCAAGTCCCAGCCGCTGGCCATAGTCCACGCCCTGTTCGGCGCGGTGGTCCAGCGCGCCTGCGCTGAAGTCAAACAGCCCGTCCAGCCCTGCACCAAGGCGGTGTGCCGGTCCGATCTGGCTGCCTTCGCCGCCGCCGATCATGCCCCATTTCAGTTTTGCCATAGCGTTGTTCTTTCGTGTCAGGGCCTAGAAGCCGATTGATTCCAGATATTTACGGTTGCTTTCCGCATCCTCCAGCGGGGTGCCGGGCATCGCGGGGTCACAGTCCTGTTCGACCGTGCACCAACCTTCGAAACCGGCGTCCAGCAGCACTTGACGGACTGCGGGAAAGTCCACGTCGCCTTTGCCGAGGTTGCAGAAAATGCCCTGACCGCAGGCTTTGTAGAAATCCGTGCGATTGGCAACCACATCCGCCTTTACGACCGGATCAATGTCCTTGAAGTGCATATAGCTGATGCGGTCGATATGCCGCTTCATAAAGGCGACAGGATCAAAGCCCGCATAGGAGTGGTGGCCTGTGTCAAAGCAGATTTTCAGGATGCTTTCATCGACTTCGGACAAAAGACGCTCCAGTTCGGGTTCAAAATCGATAAAGCCTGCGGCGTGGGCATGGATGCCGACAGTCAGGCCGTAGTCTTCGCTGCCCATCTTTGCGATGGTCGCGATCCGGTCGCGGAAAGCGGACCATTCGGCGTTGTCCATCTGTTCTGCCTCATCCGCACGGCCTGCGGTGGGGGCGCGGCGCGGCGAGATGCTGTCGATCAGCACAAGATGCTCGGCACCGTGGGCGACAAGCGCCTTGCAGGTCCGCACAGCGGCATCCATGACTTCGTCCCATTTGGTTGCATCATGGAAGGGGCGGAAAACAACGCCGCCGATGATGCTGAGGTCATTCTTGACCAGTTCCTCGCGCAGGATGGCGGGGTCTTCCGGCATATAACCAATGGGGCCCAGTTCGATCCCTTTGTAGCCCGCGCTGGCGCATTGGTTCAGAACCGATTGCCACGTAGGATAGGCGGGGTCGGATGCGAATTCGATACCCCATGAACAGGGCGCGTTGCCGATTTTGATCATGTCTTGCTGCTTTCTTTAGTAATCGGCCACATTGACCCAAGCATTTCTGGCGCTTGAATCAAGGGCGGCTGTGACGATCCGGTTGACTTCCAGCCCTTCGGCGAAGGTGGGCCAGATGTTGGTTTTGGTGGCGATGGCGGTCAGGAAATCCTTGGCCTCGATGATGATCTGGTCCTGATAGCCCGTGCCGTGACCTGGCCCTTGGCAGAAGGGCAGGTAATCGGGGTGGGCGGGGCCCGTCAGGATTTTGCGAAAGCCCCGCTCGGCCTCTGGTCCGTCCATTTCGTAAAGATGCAGGGCGTTCTGGTCTTCCTGATCAAAGCGGATCGCCCCTTTGGTGCCGTGGATTTCATAGGCGTAGCCCATCTTGCGCCCTGTCGCGATCCGGCTGGAGAAAAGATGCCCTGACGCGCCGTTTTCGAAGCGGCACATGAACTGGGCCTGATCGTCATTGGTCACTGCGCTGTCGCCGCGCGTGTGATGTCTGGTCTCGATCTGTGCGCAAAGGGCTGTGATCGGTCCCATCAACGCGCGTGCGCCGTTGATGATGTGAGGCGCCAGATCACCGATGGTGCCATTGCTGGCACCTTGGGTGCGCCAGTTGGCGGGCAGGGCGGGGTCGGCGAGAAAATCCTCTGTGTGTTCGCCGCGAAACCATGTGACCTCGCCGATGCGGCCTTCGGCCATCAGATGACGGGCATATTGCGAAGCTGGCGTGCGGATATAGTTGAAGCCGACCATATTGATGGCGCCGCTGGCATTCGCTGCATCGGTCATCGCTCTGGCATCCGCCATTGATGTGCCCATCGGCTTTTCACAAAATACGGGCTTGCCCAGTGCAAAGGCCGCAATCGCGATTTCGCGATGGGTACTTTGCGGAGAGGCGATAATCACCGCCGCGACCTTGGGGTCATTGACCAGCACCTGCCAATCGGATGTACAACGGGCAAAGCCGAACGCCTTCCTGTAGCGTTCAGCAGAGGCATCCGAAGACGCGCAGACCATTTCAAGGCGCGGGCGCAGCGCCGTATCGAAAAGCGCGCCGACAGAGGCATAGGCCGCCGCATGTGCCTTGCCCATGTAGCCACCCCCGATAATACCGATGCCGATCTCTGTCATGGCTTGAACTCCTCCCAAAAACCGGTTGCAACCGGTTGCAATTTTGGTATCGTGGTTTGAGGCTGAAGGTCAATAACCAATCGCGACCACAGCATAATTGGTGGTAAATGGGGGAGCATCTGGGTGCAAGGACATCAGACTGTCACGCTGACGACAGCGCAGGCGATTGTGCGTTTTCTGGCCAATCAATACATCGAAATCGACGGCGAAGAGCACCTGATCTGCGGCGGCGGCTTCGGCATTTTCGGCCACGGAAACGTCACCTGCCTAGGAGAGGCGCTTTATGGCTATCAAGCGGAACTGCCGCTTTATCGTGGCCAGAACGAGCAGGGGATGGGCTTTGCCGCGGCTGGCTATGCCAAGGCGTGGCTGCGCCGGCGGTTCATGTTCTGCACGGCCTCGGCTGGTCCGGGGACCGCCAACCTGTTGACGGCATCCGCGCTAGCCCATGCCAACCGCCTGCCGATGCTGATGTTGTGCGGTGATACGTTCCTGACGCGCCTGTCTGATCCGGTGTTGCAGCAGTTGGAACACTTCGGCAATCCGACTTTTGGCGTGAATGACGCCTTCAAGGCGGTCAGTCGCTATTGGGATCGCATCACCCATCCCGCGCAGATTATTCAGTCATTGCCTGCCGCCCTTGCCACCATGCTGGACCCTGCCGATTGTGGCCCTGCGTTCATCGGGCTGCCGCAGGACGTGCAGGGGTGGACCTATGATTATCCGCTCAGCTTTTTTGACAAACGCGTGCATCGCATCCGCCGTCAGTCCCCCGACATAGCCGAGGTCGCGGACGCAGTTGCCCTGCTGAAATCGGCCAAGCGCCCGATGATGATCGCAGGCGGAGGCGTGCAATATTCAGGGGCTGTGGCTGAACTGACCGCATTTGCCGAACAGACGGGCATTCCCGTCGTCGAAACCATCGCGGGGCGGGCCAATATGGTGCATGATCACCCGCTGAACATTGGACCCATCGGTGTAACCGGATCGGACAGCGCCAATGCGATTGCCGAAAAAGCGGATGTAATCCTTGCCGTGGGCACACGCCTGCAGGATTTCACGACAGGATCGTGGACCGCCTTTGCCGGTGATGCAAAGATCATCGGCCTGAATGCGGCCCGTCACGATGCCGCCAAACATATGTCTGCAACGGTGGTCGGCGATGCCAGACTGGGGCTTGAGGCCCTGACAGCCGATATGGCAGGGCACCGCGCACCTGCCGACTGGACGGCGCTGGCGCAGGCAGAGCGCGCCAAGTGGGACGCCTATGTTGCCGACAACACACGCGTGGGCAATGGGCCTGCGTCCTATGCGCAGGCCATCGGTGAAGTGAACCGCCTGTGTGATCCGCGCGACCGCGTCGTCGCTGCGGCAGGGGGCCTGCCAGCCGAGGTGACGGCGAACTGGAGAACACTGGATATCGGCACGGTTGACGTTGAATTCGGCTTTTCCTGCATGGGCTACGAGATCGCGGGCGGATGGGGTGCGCGCATTGCGCAATCGCAGATGGAGCCGGACCGCGACACCATCGTCTTTACCGGCGACGGGTCTTATCTTTTGATGAACTCCGACATCTATTCATCTGTTTTGACGGATAAAAAAATGATCGTTCTGGTGCTGGACAACGGTGGCTTTGCCGTCATCAACAAGTTGCAGAACAACACCGGCAACGAAAGTTTCAACAACCTGATTGCCGACACACCAACCGCGACCACGCAGGTCACGGTCGATTTTGAGGCGCACGCCCGCGCCATGGGGGCTGTGGCCGAAACGGTCAGCTCACCTGCGGAGCTCGAGGCTGCTTTCAAACGTGCCAAGGCCGCAGACCGGACTTACATTATCAGCATGAAAGTGGACGCCTACGAGGGCTGGACCACCCAAGGCCACACATGGTGGGAAGTCGGCACGCCACACGTCACATCATCTGACAAGGTGCGCGCGGCTCATCTGGATCAGGAAGCAACGCGTTCCAAGCAGCGGAAAGGCGTCTGATGACGGGGCTGATTGACGGGATCAAAGCGAATAACTTCGTCGTCGTCGGGCGGGCGGGGATCGATCTTTATACCGATCCCGGAGTGGCGACCGAGGATGCCGAAACCGTTACCGTCGGTCTGGGGGGATCATCGGCCAATATCGCCGCAGGCATCTGTAAACTGGGCGGGCAGGCGTCGCTGGTCACGCGGGTGTCGGACGACAGCATCGGCAGCTACTGTATCGGGCAGTTGAAACGTTACGGTGTCGGCACGGACTATGTGACGCCGGTCGGGGGCGAATATCGCAACTCGCTGGCCTTTTACGAAAGCCGTGTGGACGGGCATCGCAACGTCATCTACCGCAACGGGGCGGCTGATTTCCAGATGGACGCGGCAGATGTGGCTGCTGTGGACTATGGCCGGTTCGGGGCCTTGATTACAGCAGGGACCGTCTTCGCGGCCGAACCCTCGCGCAGCGCCACGTTCGACGCCTTTGAACGCGCGAAAGCCGCCGGTTTGCCGATTATCTTTGACGTGGACTACCGCCCTTATTCCTGGCCGTCGGCGCAGGTCGCCGAAGAGGTGCTAAGCCGCGCCGCTGCCGCATCCGATATGATCGTGGGCAACGATGAAGAGTTCGGCTTTATGGCCGGAGGCATCGAAAAAGGGCTGGCAAAGGCCCGCGCGCTGGCCGAAAGTACCGCAACGATCGTCGTCTACAAGATGGGCGAAAAAGGGGCTGTCACCTTTGCGGACGGTGCTGAAATCCACACCGGTATCTGGCCGGTTGAGGCGCTGAAGCCCACAGGGGCAGGGGACAGCTTTATGGCCGGACTGGTCACGGGGATCGCCCAAGGGCAGGACCTGAAAGAGGCCATCTTGCGCGGCTCTGCCTGTGCCTCCATCACCGTATCCCGCCCGGGCTGTGCGCCTGCGATGGCGGACACACCGACACTTGAACAATTTATGGCCGACCACCCCGGTCCGACGGCCAGCTGAAAAGGACAAAGACCATGCATATCCCGCCTTTCGACAACCAGAATAAACCGATTGTGGATGTGGATGATCCGACCGTTCCGCTTAATTACTTCAACATCGTCAAGCTGACAAAAGGGCAGGCGTTCGAATATGCCGTGCCGGGGTATGAAACCTGCATTGTGCCCGCCACGGGCACCGTGGATATCGACATCGAAGGGTTCAAGGTCGCAGGCTTGGGCGAACGTGTCGAAGACGTCTGGGATGGCGAGCCTGAGGGCGTTTACGTCCCGACGGCCGCCAAGGCGCAGATGGTCTGCACATCCGACACGGCCGAGGTTTTCATCTGCGGGGCGCGCTATGACAAGGTGCTGGATGCCTTTGCCGTGCGCAAGGATGAACTGGATCTGGTGCAATACGGATCGGACGACACCAAGACCCACCGCAAGATCAAACACATCCTTGGCACCAAATACCATGACAAGGTCGGGCGTCTGCTGGTGTCTGAACTGTTCACTGTGGGCGAGGGGGGGTGGTCCGGTTTCCCGTCCCACAAACATGACACTGACCGTCTGCCCGACGAGACACGTCATGATGAGACCTATAACTTCCGCTTCAAACCCAATCATGGGTCGGGCGTTCAGATGTTGCAGCGTGAGGATGGCAAGGCCGGTGATGCGTATCATATCGTGGATGGATCGACCATTTGCCTTGATAGCGGTTATCACCCCTGCGCCGTGCTGCCGGGGTATCAGATGTATTACTTTACTATTCTGGGCGGGCTGTCCCAGCGTAGCCTGATCCAGTATTTCCAGCCCAGCCATGCCTATCAGATCGAAACGATCCCGGGCATCAAAGACATGATCGCCAAATTCAAATGACCCTTGCGACGCTGAAAGACGTGCTGCAACCGGCCCTGCGCGACGGCTATGCCGTGGGTGGGCTGGTCTGTCTGGGATGGGAGGACATGCGCGCCTATGTTGGCGCAGCCGAGGCCGAAAACTGCCCCGTGATCCTGCAAGCAGGGCCGGGGTGTCGGGCGCACACGCCGCTGCCGGTTCTGGGCAAGATGTTCCGTTATCTGGCAGAAGAGGCATCAGTGCCTGTCGTGGCGCATCTGGATCACGGCTATACCTATGATGAATGCGCGCAAGCGTTGGACGCAGGTTTCACGTCGCTGATGTATGACGGATCGCGCAAACCTTTGGCAGATAACATTAAAGAAACACTGCAAATTGTTGAAATGGCACATAAAGCGGGCATTTGCTGCGAGGGCGAAATCGGATTTGTCGGCTATTCCGGTGGCGAAGCGTCAGCGGGAACCGATCCGGCAGAAGCCGCACAGTTTGCGGCGGAAACAGGCGTCGATGCCATGGCGATTTCCGTCGGCAACGTCCATTTGCAGCAAGACAAAGAGGGCGGTCTGGACGTGGCGCGGATTGCAGCCATTCAGGCCGCCACAGACGTGCCTTTGGTGATCCACGGCGGGTCTGGCGTACCTGTTGCGCAGCGTAAAGCATTGGCGCAAAACACAAATATCTGCAAATTTAATATCGGAACGGAACTGCGCATGGCTTTCGGAGCGGCCATGCGCAAGGCGGTCAATGCGGATCCTGAGCGGTTTGACCGTGTCAGCATCCTCAAGGAAACGCATGATCCGGTCATGCAAGCCGCACGCGTCGTGCTGCGCAATCTGAAAGGTGTCGGGAATGATTAACATAGGCATATTGGGATGCGGGCGTATCGGGCAGGTGCATGGCGCGACCCTGCGCACCATGACGACCGCAAAGGCCGTGGCTGTCGCCGATGCGCTGCCCGAAGCGGCACAGGCGCTGGCGGACACACTTGACGCAAAAACCATGACCGCAGAGCAGATCATCAACGATCCTGGCATTGACGCCGTTGTGATCGGGACGCCCACCACAACACACTACGACCTGATCCATGCCGCGGCAGGGGCAGGCAAGGCGATTTTCTGTGAAAAGCCGATCGATTTATCGGTGGACCGCATCCACGATTGTCTGGCTGCCGTCGAAAAAGCGGGAGTGCCGTTCATGACGGCGTTCAACCGGCGTTTCGATCCGAATTTTGCCTATCTCCAACAGCAGATCGCGGACCAGGTCATTGGAAATGTGGAACTTATCACGATCCTGTCGCGAGATCCGGCACCGCCGCCGATTGGCTATATCAAGACGTCCGGCGGCATTTTCCGCGATATGATGATCCATGATCTGGATATGGCGCGGTTTCTTTTGGGCGAAGATCCTGCGGAACTGACCGCTGCCGCGTCCTGTCTTGTTGATCCTGAAATCGGGGCCGCCGGTGACTTTGACACGGCGGTGGTGACGCTCAAGACGGCCACGGGACGGTTGTGCCAGATATCGAACTCGCGACGGGCCAGCTATGGCTATGACCAGCGGATCGAGGTGCACGGAGCAAAAGGAATGTTGCGCGCCGATAATGTGCTCGAGAACACGGTCGAGCTTGCCACAGGTGCAGGACTGCAGCGTTCTGTCGCGCAGCCGTTCTTTCTGGAACGCTATGCGGCCGCATATCGTGCGGAGATGGTGCATTTCGTGACGGCACTGGCGCAGGGTCACGCCGTAAAGCCCGACGGGCAGGACGGTTTGAAAGCGCAAGTTCTGGCAGATGCAGCGGATGCGGCGGCGCGGGATGGTTTGGTGAAATATATTGTTTAATCAATGCGGTAGGCGGTGGATGCGAAGAACTACAGCACAACGTCCATAATACGCATAATCAGTGTTATGTAATATAAACCAGATAACCAGAGACAACAATTGCTACTGTGATCCGCGCTGTTATTACAGCGCCGAAATAGATATCGTGCGTCAGAGGACGTATGGGACGCGTGGTTGTTCCCGCGTCGCATTTTGGGGAAAAGCGGATGAGAGATATCCTGAGAGATGCATTCGAAACCAAACGCTGGGACTCCCGCGAAGGCTATCCGCGGTCCGGATCGTTTTACCGATTTCAGTAGAAGCGAATGGATTGTGCACATCTGCACTTAGGACATTTTCGTATTCACCAGTCTTATAC
>JBFEQR010000014.1:0-13834 GCA_041549425.1 Yoonia sp.
CTGCCGCGCAATCTGGCGGCGGGTGCCAAGTGGACGCACCGGATTGGCAACGGGGGCAGGTGCGGGACCAGCGTCATAAAGGGCGTCCGACATAGCATCGGGATCGGACAGGTCCAGCAAACCGACACGGCCCTCACCCCCGATCGCGGCCGCCAGCGCGACCTGTGCCGCCAATGCGTCACGGTCGGCCCCGGGGCCGGGAAGCAGGCTGACATGCGCAAAACCCGCAGCCAAGGCCGCGACGGCTTCGGCGTGGCCAAAGGCGCCGATGGCGTCCATCTCGAGCGGGATCACATCGGTGGGCAAGCCGCGCCCGTAACGGGCGGACAGGCGGATCATCTCTGCGCCGTGGGCATCGTGCACCAGCAGGCGCGGGGAAGTCCCGCCCGCAGAAAGATAGGCTTTGGCAAGGGTTTGCACCCGCTGGAAGGTCAGGCCGACGGGCGGCGCGTCATAGCTGACCGCGCCCGACGGACAGGCCGACGAACAGGCCCCGCAACCCGCGCAGATCATCGGGTCAATCTCGATATGCTCACCCGCTGTTGTGATCGCGCCAGTCGGACACAGATCAAGGCAGCGCGTGCAGCCGGTTTGCCCCGCACGCGAATGCGCACACAGCAGCGGCTCGACACGGACATAAAGCGGCTTTTCGAATGTGCCGACCAGATGCGATGCCGCCATCACCGCGGTGGCGACCGAAGGGGCATGCGCGGGATCGGCACGCAGATAGCCTTCGCGTTTTTCATGAGCGGGAAACAGGGGCGTTTCGCGGCGTAGATCAATGATGATATCGCACTCTGAAACGCCACCATCCTGCGGGTCGGTCAGCCCGAAGCCCCCGCGCCCGCCCGGTGTGATCTGTTGCAGACCGTCAATCACGACGCGGAACTGTCCCAGCGCCCCTTCGGCGCGCCGCAACTGTCCGACAATCACGTCATACGCGCGTGTTTCAGGCAGCGCATCCGCTTCGTCCAGAAGGACGGTCACCCCCAGGTGATCCTTAAGCTGTTCCGCCGCCGCCAGCGCCACCTCGGCCTTGCCAAGGATCAGGCAGACACCTTCGGACACCACGTCAACGGTCTTGCCGGGTTGGGCGGGCAGGGTCGCTTCGGCGATCAGCGCGGACATTTTGGGTACACTGGTGCCCGTTTCCGCCGTCCATCCGGCGCGGTCGCGCAGGTCAAGCAGGGCCGGTGCCGCGCGTCCCAGATCGGCTGCAAGGTCCTCGAAGATGCGGGCCTCTTGGGTGCAACAAATAATCACGTCTTCGGCGTTCAAGGCCTCTGCCGCCTGTGCAATCTGGGTGGTGCAAAGGGCAGTGCAGGGTGGTTTGACCACTTGGCCGGTGGCATCGGACAGGGCTTGGGAATCAATCGTCTGTGTCCCAAGACAATCACATGTTATCAAAGTCTTAGACATAATTTTCAGCCCTCCCAAACCGGTCTTTTGCGTGCTGGTTTCGCAGCAGTGCGCCACGAAGCTAGCCACAAATTTGCGGGTGCTACAATCGCTTTTCTGTCTCGGGTTGGTGTCACGGGGGCCACACAACGGCCCCGTGATTCGCAGGTGATTCGCCCAGACAGCGCGCCCCCTGTTCCCGAGTGTTTTTGTCGGCTTAGACAATTCGTCCCAACGGACCCCATCGCCAGCCGACACCTGCCCAAAATGTCCGTGTCGGGTGGGATCGTGTCGCGAGATGCAAAAAAGGCTTTGAGAATTTCACATGGCATCCAATGGTATACCTGTTGGAGGAGATATCGGATGATCCATAATCCGAAAGCTTATCGCGCTGTCCCTGTCGGGATCGTGATAAGGCGGCAGCCGGGGGTGACCAGATGGCAGAAATGGCACTGGACCGTGAGCGGCGTGCTGCTCGGGGCTGGCCCTGCCCATTGGCGCGAGCTGCGCCAGCTTGAGGAGGTCGTCGAATACCACGCCGATACGCTGCAGCTTGAACTGCACGGTGCCGATGCCGAAGCTTATCAGCACAACCTGCATGCGCGCATGCCCTGCCTTTATGTGGTGATGCGCGAAAGCTTGGGCGAGGCACCTTTCGACATCCTGTTGGTCACTGCCTCTCCCTATGAGGCGCAGGACTATACCGACAGCGGCGAAGAGATCGTCGAAAAGGTATCCATGCCCGCCGCGATGCACAGTCTGGTGCAGGATTTTGTTGATACCCACTATCAGGAAGAAGCCTTTATCAAGCGCAAGCGCGACAAACAGCGGGTCGATCTGGTGCAGGATGGTGTCGGTGATCCGCGCGTCGGCAAGGCTGCTGATATCTACGCCTCTCCCGCCCTCAAGCGGAGTCGTGTGCAATGAGTGAAAGCACCTTCTGGTCCCGCCGTCAGGCCGCCGTTGCCCAAGAGGCACGTGCGCAGGAAGCGAAATTGCAGGCCGCCGAGGTGGAACAGGCCGAAGCCGCGCTAGCCGAGCGCGACGATGCCGAGATTTTGCAGGAGCTGGAGCTGCCCGCACCCGAAGCGCTGGAAAGCCCCGAAGCTGTCAGGGAATTCCTGCAAGCCGCCGTGCCGCAGCGCCTCAAGACACGTGCCTTACGCACGCTTTGGCGTCTGAACCCCGTCTTGGCCAATCTTGACGGGTTGCTGGATTATGGTGAAGATTTCACAGACAGCGCCATGGTGATCGAAAACATGCAGACCGCCTATCAGGTCGGCAAAGGCATGCTTGCCCATGTCGAGGCATTGGCAGCCAAGCTTGATCCCCCCGCCGAAGGGGAAGAGGACCTTGCCCCGGAAGCGGACGCCGACGCAGCGCTTCTGGCTGCGGATGAGGGTGCCGAAGACCCCGCCGACGCGGTGCCGGACGAAGACCCGATTGCTGCGCCGTATCAGTTTGAAGACGCGCAGGACGATACCATCCTGTCACCACCGCGCCGCCGTATGACCTTTCACTTTGAAACAACCGCATGACACAAAAGATGACCATGACCGCAGATCCAGCCCCGCAAGTCTCCGAAGAAGACCGGATGCGCGCGGATCTTTATAACTTTCTGGGCCTGCTCCTCTCGGCGCCGCCTGATGAAATGCTTCTGGCGCAGACAAAGTCGCTGTCGGGCGATGACAGCGATCTGGGGCAGGCGATCACAACGCTGGCGAAGGTGGCCAAACTGTCCAAGCCCCGCACGGTTGAGAGCGAATTCAACAACCTCTTTATCGGCTTGGGCCGTGGTGAACTGTTGCCCTATGCCAGCTACTATCTGACCGGTTTCCTGAATGAGAAACCGCTGGCCATCCTGCGCCAGGACATGGCGGCGCAGGGCCTTGCGCGTGCCGATAACGTGTTCGAACCCGAAGATAACATCGCCAGCCTGATGGAGATGATGGGCGCGTTGATTGTCGGCCGCTTTGGTCCGCCTGCCGGTCTGGAACAGCAAAAGACGTTTTACAGTAAACACATCGGGCCGTGGGCGTCGCATTTCTTTGCCGATCTGGAAGGCGCGAAGGGCTCTGTTTTCTATGCGCCGGTCGGCACTGTGGGCCGTGCGTTTCTTGCCATCGAAAGCGAGGCCTTCCGGCTCAGCGGCGACTGAACTTTCACCGGGTGTGCCCTTGGGCGCACTCATCCCCGCGACAGGCGACTGGCGCATCACAAAGCAAGAGGAGAACTCTCATGTCGAAGGAAGAAGGGGCAAGCCGCCGCGACTTTCTCAAACTGGCAGGAACGGTCGCACCAGCAGCAGCTGTCGCCGTTGCCACCAGTGGCACAGCCGCGCAAGCAGCCGAGCCAGACCTGTCGCGCGATACCATGCAGGATACCCAGCACACGCGCGCATATTACGATAGCGCCCGCTTCTAAACTGTGGCCAAGCCGCTTTGCGCGGTAAAGGCCAGGAACCGGACGATATCATACGCGGAGATCAACGACTGGTTGCGAGACGCCCGACTGTTGATGTCTTTAACGAAGAGCCAAGCGCGCAAGGACCGCGGTCTGCGCACGCAGGGAGGAAACGAAAATGCTTAGGAAAAAGACCAACGGGGTTGCGAGACGCCCCCAGCGGACTTCAATCCTGTCCGAGGCGGCAAATGCCTCGGTTGACCGTCGCGCATTTCTGCGCGGGTCGGGGCTTGCAATCGGGGGTCTGG
Source organism: Yoonia sp. (assembly GCA_041549425.1). Classification (GTDB taxonomy): domain Bacteria; phylum Pseudomonadota; class Alphaproteobacteria; order Rhodobacterales; family Rhodobacteraceae; genus Yoonia. The sequence continues at coordinate 4,110 of JBFEQR010000014.1, forward strand.
CGGCGATTGCTGCGACAGGCGGCACCGTGCAGCAGGCCAACGCAGCAACGTCTGCTGTGTCCGGCGCGGTCGAATTGAAGAAATCAGTCTGCACACACTGCTCGGTCGGATGTACCGTGATGGCCGAAGTCACAGATGGCGTCTGGACAGGGCAGGAACCCGGCTGGGACAGCCCGGTGAACCTTGGGGCGCATTGCGCCAAAGGTGCTGCAGTGCGCGAACACGCGCACGGCGAACGCCGCCTGAAGTATCCGATGAAAAAGGAAAACGGCGAGTGGAAGCGCATCAGCTGGGAAGAGGCGATCAACGAGATCGGCGACGGCATGATGAACATTCGCGCGGAAAGTGGCCCTGACAGCGTTTACTGGCTCGGCTCTGCCAAGCACAACAACGAACAGGCCTATCTGTTCCGCAAGTTTGCGGCCTATTGGGGCACCAACAACGTGGACCATCAGGCGCGGATTTGCCACTCGACCACGGTTGCCGGTGTTGCGAACACATGGGGCTACGGCGCCATGACCAACAGCTACAACGACATCCACAATTCCAAGGCGATCTTTATCATCGGTGGCAACCCTGCCGAGGCGCACCCTGTGTCGCTGCTTCACGTGTTGAAGGCGAAAGAGCAGAACAATGCACCATTGATCGTCTGCGACCCACGCTTTACCCGCACAGCGGCCCATGCGGATGAATATGTCCGCCTGCGTCCCGGTTCGGACGTGGCCCTTGTCTGGGGTATCTTGTGGCACATCTTCGAGAACGGCTGGGAGGACAAAGAGTTCATCCGCACCCGTGTCTGGGGGATGGACCAGATCAAGGACGAAGTGGCCAAGTGGACCCCCGAAGAGGTGGAACGCGTCACCGGTGCCCCCGGTGAGCAGTTGCGCCGCGTCGCACGTACGCTGGCCAACAACCGTCCCGGCACCGTGATCTGGTGTATGGGTGGTACGCAACACACCAACGGCAACAACAACACCCGCGCTTATTGCGTGCTTCAGCTTGCGCTGGGCAACATGGGCGTCTCTGGCGGCGGAACAAACATCTTCCGCGGCCACGACAACGTGCAGGGTGCAACCGATCTTGGCGTTCTCAGCCACACTTTGCCCGGCTACTACGGCCTTGCAAAAGGGGCATGGGACCACTGGGCACGTGTCTGGGGTGAAGATCCCGAATGGCTTGCCGGTCAGTTCGACAGCATCAAGGGTGCCGACGGGAAGGACAAGTCGCTCCAGTATCTGACGGGTATTCCCGTGTCGCGCTGGATCGATGGTATTCTGGAAGACAAAGAGAACATCGATCAGCCCAATAATGTGCGGGCGATGGTTCTTTGGGGGCATGCGCCCAACTCCCAGACCCGTATGACGGAAATGAAGACGGCGATGGAAAAGCTCGACATGCTGGTCGTGGTCGATCCGTTCCCGACTGTGTCCGCCGTGCTGCATGACCGGACCGACGGCGTTTATCTGTTGCCTGCTTGCACGCAATTCGAGACACGCGGCTCTGTCACGGCATCTAACCGTTCGATCCAGTGGCGCGAACAGGTCATCGACCCGTTGTTCGAAAGCCTGCCGGACGAGGTCATCATCGCCAAGTTCGCAAACAAGTTCGGCTTTGCCGATCGTTTGTTCCGTAACATCGAGATGGATGATCCCGAAACACCCAACGTTGAAAGCGTAACGCGCGAATTCAACAGCGGGATGTGGACTGTTGGCTATACCGGCCAAAGCCCCGAGCGTATCAAGCTGCATATGGCCAACCAGCACACCTTTGACCGGACCACGCTCAAGGCTGTGGGTGGACCGGCTGATGGTGACTACTACGGGATGCCATGGCCATGCTGGGGCACACCCGAGATGAAGCACCCCGGTACGCCCAACCTTTATGACATGTCCAAGCCTGTCTCCGAGGGTGGCCTGACCTTCCGCGCCCGTTTCGGTGTGGAACGTGACGGTGACAATCTGCTGGCTGAAGGTGTCTATTCTGTGGGTTCCGAAATTCAGGACGGTTATCCTGAATTCACCATGCAGATGCTGATGGATCTTGGCTGGGACGGTGATCTGACGGCGGAGGAACGTGCCGCAATTGACGCTGTTGCAGGGCCCAACACCAACTGGAAAACCGACCTGTCCGGCGGCATCCAGCGGGTGGCGATCAAACATGAGTGCGCACCCTTTGGCAACGCCAAGGCCCGTGCAGTCGTGTGGACCTTCCCTGATCCGGTGCCTGTGCACCGCGAGCCGCTGTATACAAACCGGCGCGATCTGGTTGCGGATTATCCGACCTATGAGGACCGCAAGTTCTATCGTCTGCCGACCATGTATGCGTCGATCCAGAAACAGGACTTCAGCAAGGATTATCCCATGATCCTCACATCCGGCCGTCTGGTCGAATATGAAGGTGGTGGCGATGAGACACGCTCGAACCCTTGGCTTGCCGAACTTCAGCAGGACATGTTCGTCGAGGTCCACCCGCGCGATGCCAACAACATCGGTATCCGTGACGGGGCTCAGGTCTGGGTCGAAGGGCCCGAAGGGGGCAAGGTCAAAGTCATGGCGATGGTCACCGAACGGGTCGGCGAGGGCGTTGCCTTCATGCCGTTCCACTTTGGTGGTCACTTCCAGGGCGAAGACCAGCGGTCCAAATACCCCGAAGGGGCAGACCCCTATGTGTTGGGTGAGAGTACGAACACCGCTCAAACCTATGGCTATGACAGCGTAACCCAAATGCAGGAGACCAAAGCGACTCTCTGCAAGATTATGCCAGCGTAAGGAGAAAAGAGAAAATGGCAGCAAGAGCAAAATTTCTCTGCGATGCCGAGCGCTGCATTGAATGCAACGCTTGTGTCACGGCGTGTAAGAACGAACATGAAGTGCCTTGGGGGATCAACCGCCGCCGCGTGGTAACGATCCAGGACGGTAAACCGGGTGAACGCTCGATTTCCGTGGCCTGCATGCATTGTTCGGATGCGCCCTGTATGGCTGTGTGTCCGGTCGACTGCTTCTTTCAAACAGAAGAAGGCGTCGTGCTGCACTCCAAGGATCTGTGCATCGGCTGTGGTTATTGCTTCTACGCGTGCCCGTTTGGCGCGCCGCAATTCCCGCAGGCAGGCAACTTCGGGTCCCGTGGCAAAATGGATAAGTGTACCTTCTGCGCCGGTGGGCCGGAAGAAAACCACTCGTCCGCCGAGTACGCCAAATACGGGCGTAACCGGATTGCCGAGGGCAAATTGCCGATCTGCGCAGAGATGTGTTCGACCAAGGCACTGCTGGCGGGTGACGGGGACGTTGTCTCCAACATCTACCGCGAGCGTGTCGTCGCGCGGGGCTTTGGCTCCGGTGCGTGGGGTTGGGGCACAGCCTACGATCAGAAAGGCGGCTAAACCTTCGCCGCAAGCAAAGACAGGCGCGCTGGATCGCGCGCCTGTCCCTGACCTGTTCCCGCATCTGGGGGCAGGTCGCTCTATTCATTCCGAATTGTCCGCGCCTGTGAACGGCTGCTGGACCCTTTAACCGACCGAGGTGACCCATGCGTGTAATTCTCTCGTTGCTGCTGGCAGTATTTCTGACTGTGCCGTTGACGGCCGCTTCACAGACTGCAGGCGCGGACCGTGCCGCGACAGGTGGTGCGCCGACACTGGAAGACATCATGGCCCGCCAGCGTGGTGAGGTGGTCGACGATAGCACCCGCCGCACCCTGATCGGTGATCCCGACAGCGCCGCTGCGATGACCGAGCAATTGGGCACGTTAGGCGGGTCATCCGACCCCGAGCTTTGGCGCGCCCTGCGTTTCAACAGCGCCGATATCACGGTGTCGGCAGGTGGTGATGTGGCCAAAGTACTTGTGCAGGATGGCGGCATGGCGTGGTACAAGTTCCGGTCCGGTCCGCTGTCGTTCTACGGCGGGTGGCTGTTGCTGGGCACATTGATTGCCTTGGCCGCCTTTTACCTGCTGCGCGGCAAGATCATGATCGACGAAGACATGACGGGCCGCACGGTCACACGTTTCAAGTTTATCGAACGGTTGGCCCATTGGACGCTGGCGGGGTCATTCATTCTGCTGGGTTTCACGGGCTTGTTTGTCAAATATGGCCGCGAATTCATCGCGCCCTATCTGGGGGCCGAATTTAACGCGCTATTGTTGCAGGGGTCCAAATTCGTACACAACAACGTCTCTTGGGCGTTCATGCTGGCGCTGGTCACGATCTTTGTCATGTGGGTCTGGCACAACATCCCCAACCGCACCGACCTGACATGGCTTGCGCAGGCGGGCGGGATCGTTGGCAAGAAACACCCCCCCGCCAAAAAGTTCAATGCGGGTCAAAAGATCATCTTCTGGTCCTGCATCGTGCTGGGTGGGTCGATTTCGGTTTCGGGGTTGTCGCTGCTCTTTCCGTTTGAACTGCCGCTCTTTGCCAAGACCTTTGCCGTGATGAACGACATGGGCCTTCCGGGGTTGGTGGGCATGTCCGATTTGCCGACAGTTCTGGCACCGCAAGAAGAGATGGCGCTTGCACAGGCATGGCACGCGATTGTCAGCTTTGTGCTGATGGCGATCATCATCGCGCATATCTATATCGGGTCGATCGGGATGCAGGGCGCTTTTGATGCCATGGGCACCGGAGAAGTCGATGAAGCATGGGCGCATCAACACCACTCGATCTGGCTGGATGAGGTCAAGGCGAAACAGGCCTCCGGTGATGCTTCCAAATCCGCGACGCCAGCTGAATAGCCAAGTCTGTGCGGCACGGCCCCGACAGGCCGGTCGCAGCCTTTTGCATGTCCACATCAGGCGGTCGGGGTTGACCTGACCGCCGTTCTTCAACAAACCACTCCGAAGGAGATGAAACCATGAAGGCCATATTCGCAGGGTTCGCGACGATTGTCGTGATTACGATTGGGGCTTGGTACGTTCTGGGGCAGTCAGGATTTTCTTCTGCAGAGAGATATTCCAGCGAAAACGTGAGGCTGGATTAACCCCGTCATGGAGATGCGCCAACCCGTGCCCGAAGAAGACACCAGAAACACTTCGGAACTGGACGGCATGCTGTCCGGCGCTTCTGTTCTTGTGGTGGATGATGAGCCGGGGATGCGGCATTTTCTGCGCAAAACACTGGAAATGCGCGTCAAACGGCTGGAGACGGCGGCATCGCCTGCAGAGGCGTCCAAGCTGCTTGATACGGTGCATTTCGATCTGGTCATTCTTGACAACCTCATGCCCGGAAAGACCGGTCTGGCCTGGGTAGAGGAACAAAAGCAAAAGGGCTTTTTTGCCGATGTAATCATGATCACCGCATATGCTGATCTGGAAACCGCCATTACAGCCCTACGGGTCGGCGTCAGTGATTTTGTCCTCAAACCGTTTCGCGCCAATCAAATCATCGGCGCAATGACGCGGGCGCTGGACCGCAAGTATCTGCGCCGTGACAACACATTGCTGCGGCGCGAGTTGACCGGCGAAGCGGCGTGGGGGCCGTTTCTGGGATCATCGTCCGCGCTGCAACCCGTGCGCGATCTGATTGCCAAGCTCGCTCCTTTGCAGACGTCGGTGTTGCTGACGGGTGATACCGGCACAGGCAAGGAGCTTGCCGCGCGACGTCTGCACAAGGCGTCCGACCGGTCAGAAAAACCCTTTGTGGCCGTCAATTGCGCCGCAATTGCCCCCGACCAGATCATTTCGGAGCTGTTCGGCGAGGTTCATCAAGGCGAACAGATCAAACCGGGTCTGTTTCTGCTGGCGAACGGGGGCACGCTTTTCCTTGATGAGGTGGCGCAGATGCCTGATGCGCTGCAGGCGGCATTGCTGCGGGTGCTTGAGGATATGAAGCTGCGCCCTATCGGGGCTGAACGTGAAATTCCCCTGAACCTGCGTTTTCTGTTCGCGACCAATGCCGATCTGGAAAAAGCCGTGGCCGAAGGGCGGTTCCGCGCCGATCTGTTCCACCGCATGAACGTTGTGACGTTCCAGATGCCGCCGCTCAAAGAGCGGTCAGAAGATATTGTCGAACTGGCATCGCATTTCATGACGCAGTTTTCAAAACAGCTTGGGCTGCCCGCGCTGGAACTGAATGAAGAAACCTTGCTCAAGATGCGGCGCTATGACTGGCCCGGCAATGTGCGCGAGCTGCGCAACCTGATCGAACGGTCGGTCATTCTGGGGGCCTTGCCGGACGAGTTCGCAGGCAAAGGCGGGTTGAGCGGTGCGCAGGCCGTCGAGAACCTTGATCTGGTGGCGCAACGCCATATTCTGCATATCCTTGATCTATGCGACGGCAACCGTGCAGAGGCGGCCCGCCGTCTGGGTGTTTCGCGCAAGACGATTGACCGCAAGATCGCATCCTGGTCCGAATAGACAGCGGGGTGCAGGATATTCGCGACCCTCTGGCGATCAGTGATTGCGCCCCTGTTGCATCATCATTTCGTGGACCGCCGCCATGCCGCGGTCTGCCATTGCCGTGACTTCTGCGGCATGGACCTGCAGGGCTGCGACGACTTCGGGGTTGTCAGAGGTTTGAACAACGACAACCTCTGCGTCTTCAACGGACACTTCTGAACGGATTTCGTCACCGCGCAGAAAAAAGATATCCAGCGTCGGGCTCTGGATCAGGATTTCGGGATCGTCCTTTTGGCGGACCCGCTCGATCATGCCCACGGTGTGACTGACAAGCGCGTCCATCACGGCCGGATCAGTAGACGCGGTCACTGTGCGTATGCCGTTGGGCAGGTTTTCAACCGTGCGGCTGATCTTATCGAAATTGCGGAACAAGACGGCCAGTTCCGTGCTTTCGGCGACCGTGGCGTTTGCGCCGCGCAGGCCTGGCATGACGGCCTCGTCGTGCATGTGCATGCCCTGCGCATGGCTCATATGTCCGCCGGACTGGGCATAGGCGAAGGAAAGCGCTGCCATGACGCCAACAAGTGCAAGGGCGCCCGTGCCATAAATGCGCGCTCTCATCGTGCGACGTCCCGCGCAAATTGCAGTGTGTCGGCCGCACATTCGGTGATCTGTGTTTTCATGTGGTCTACTTTGCAGGGGTTGATGCCAAGGACGGCACAGAGTGTGGCGCGCGGTGTGGTCCATGTTCCGGCGCTGGTGTTGTCTGGATTTATTTACTCTGTATCGGGGAGAATTCAATCATAACTTCCATCTCGGCAGCGCCCGCGCGGGTTCACTCTTTGAGCAGGAAACGCGCGCTTAGCGGCAGGCTGGCCGCACCAAGGGGACGGGCGTCGGGGCCAAGCGTCCCGGTCGTGACTGTCGGGCGGTTGATACCGGTCATGTCCAGCTTTGCGATTGCGTCGCGCACCGCTTTGGTCAGATCATCGCAAAGCTGTCGCGGCATCCAGCCGTCAATCACCACCAATTCAAGGTCAAGGATCGTTTGCGTCGAAACGACAGCCTGTGCCAGCGCATGAGCGCATTGTTCAGTCCATCGCGACAGAATGTCTTGCGGTATCTCCCAGTCATCAGGCGACGCCCACATCTGGTGCGGACTTAAGCCGCGCGCGATAAGCATATCTTCCAGATTTGACAAAGAAGCCAATTCAATCAACGGACGGGACACCCCATCCAGATCAAGCACTTGGAGCGGGCCGAAACCCGCGGCGTTGCCTGTTGATCCGGTGTAAAGCGCGCCGCGAAGAATGAGCCCGCCCCCGATAAAGAACGCAAGATAGAAACACAGCGTGTTTGCCGCCAGCGGGCGCTCTCCAAACACCATTTCAGCACTGCAAGCAGAAGACGCGTCGTTCTGAAGGAAAACCGGCAGGCTCAGTTGCTCGACCAGTTCCTGTTGTAGGTCGCGGTGCTGCCAGTTTTCCATCAAGGCGGCATCAACACCTATATTTTCGGCCCAGCTCCAGAGAAAGAAAGGCATGGCAATACCCAGACCCGCGATCTTCGATTGCAGATTGACGGGCAGTTGGGCGCGCAAGTCAGCGGCGGATTTCTGTGCAAACGTCAGGATATCGTCAAAGTCCGGATAGTCGTAAATCTGCGTTTTGCGAGCGATGATCTTGCCCATAAAGTCGATCACGATCATCTCGGCCGAACGGCGACCGACCTTCATGCCCAAGAAAAGTGCGCCATCGGGATTGAGCGATAAAGGAACAGAAGGCTGTCCGATCCGCCCTTTCGAAGGGGCACCCCGCAATATCAGCCCCTCGGCTTCCAGCGATTTGATCAGCCGTGCAACGGTTTGTGCCGAGAGGCCGGTCCGGCGCGCAATTTCCGCTTTGGGTAATTCGGGATTGTGGCGCAACAGCGTCAAAATGACACGCTCGTTGCCCTCGCGCATGACCCCTTGGTTCGTGCCGCGCCGATTTGACTGGCCTTCAAAACCCGTTGAATCACTTCCGATATTGCTATCCATCGTCTTCACAAACCCGACAACCTCATGCGTGACATGACCGTAGCACAATAAATAACTCTCTGGAAGTTAGTTATTGACTCTGTGCCGGAAAGGCTTCATTTCTGCTTGGCACAACAAGATTGAATTGAAGTTCATGGGAGGACTAAAAATGTTCAAATCAACCAAAGCAGCCCTGATGACAGGGGCAATGGTCATCGCAGGCAGCAGTGCCGCATTTGCAGGCGGGCACAGCACATCCGCTTGTCTGATCACGAAAACTGACACCAACCCGTTCTTTGTCAAAATGCGCGAAGGCGCGACCGCTGCGGCGGAAGAAATGGGTGTCGAGTTGTCAACTTTCGCAGGGCAGTTTGACGGTGACCACGAAACACAGGTGGCTGCGATCGAGACATGCATCGCGTCGGGCTCCAAGGGTATCCTGCTGACGGCTTCCGATACATCCTCGATCACGTCTGCGGTCGAACAGGCCCGCGAAGCAGGCCTGTTGGTCATTGCGCTTGATACGCCGCTTGATCCTGCCGACGCTGCGGATTCGACCTTTGCGACCGACAACTTCGAAGCAGGCCGCCTGATCGGTGCATGGGCTGCGGGCCAGTTGGGCGATGCGGCAGCAGACGCCAAGATCGGCCTTTTGAACATCAACGTCAGCCAGCCAACCGTCGGCGTCCTGCGCAACCAGGGCTTCCTTGAAGGCTTTGGCATCGATCTGGGCGATCCGTCCCGCTGGGGTGACGAAGACGATCCGCGTATCGTCGGCCATGACGTGTCGAACGGTGCCGAAGAAGGTGGCCGGACCGGCATGGAAAGCCTGCTGGCACAGGACCCGATGATCAACGTGGTTTACACGATCAACGAACCGGCTGCTGCTGGCGCTTATGAGGCGCTCAAGTCTATCGGTCGCGAGAATGACGTGCTGATCGTGTCTGTTGACGGTGGCTGCCCCGGTGTGACGAACGTCTCCGAAGGCGTGATCGGTGCGACAGCGCAGCAGTATCCGCTGGATATGGCGCGCTTGGGCATCGAAGCGATCGTGAACTTTGCAGCCGATGGCACATTGCCCGAAAACTCCGAAGGTCTGGATTTCTTCAACACAGGTGTCTCGCTGATCACAGATGCACCAGTTGACGGCGTACCTTCGATTACGTCGGCTGAAGGTCTGGAGCTTTGCTGGGGCTAAACCCACCAAACTAAAATCAGGACGCGTCCGACACCTTGCGTGCCGGGCGTGTCTTTCAATACATTTGGCTGGCGGAGGGGCTCATGTCCGACAATTATGAAAGCGCTGTGAATAAAGCAGAGGTGGTCGCAGAATTTGACCACGGCACGCGGACGTTTGCCCACCGCGTACAGCATACGC
>JBFEQR010000015.1:0-13776 GCA_041549425.1 Yoonia sp.
AAGATGGAGTGTTTATGATGAAGTACCGTACGCGGACGTTTTACACGGACGAACAGAAGTCGAGATGTGGGATCGCTAGCAACGAGGCGAGTCGATGAGTTCGATTGGACGGCATTTCAATCGTGCGTCGTCTTCGATCCTCCCGCATTTGGCGCAGTTTGGTGGGATACGACCACTAAATCGACACAGCCTTCGACGACAGTGTTTCACCTTGCAGGTAACACGCTGCTTTTTCCCGGACCAACTTTCCCCCAGCGCCTCCCGACGACGCGCAAGCAGCCTGCGATCTGCAATCTCCTGACGCGGTTTCATTCTATGGGGAAATCGCCACCCTTAGTGATTTGTTCCGATCGCCTGCCGGAAGGCTTCGAAAGACGCTTTTGGCGTGCGTTTCTGCCTGTCGTAGTCCACATGCACCAGTCCGAAGCGTTTCTCGTAGCCGAAGGCCCATTCGTAGTTATCCAGCAAGGACCAGCCAAAATAACCCTGCATTGGCACGCCATCCGCGATGCAGCGCAGCACCGCTTGCAGGTGGTCATCGAAATACTTCACGCGCACTGGATCGTCGCACCGGCCATCGACAACGCTGTCATCATTAGCCATCCCGTTTTCGGTCACCACAAGTGGCAAGTCGCCGGTATAGTCGGCGTGAATGCGTTTGAGCAGCAGCTCAAGCCCTTCTGGGTAGATTTCCCAGCCCATTTGCGTCTTGGGCAATGGCCCTTCCACGCCGTCCATGTGCGGCCATGGCTGGTCGGGTGCGGCCTTGATAATCGCGCGGGTGTAGTAGTTGATGCCAAGCCAGTCCATCGGCTGGCCGATCAGCGCCATGTCGTCCTCATAACCGCTTGGCAGATGGTGACCGACCGCGGCGATCATATCTTGCGGGTAGTGTCCCTTGAACAGACTATCCATGAACCAACGGGTGTGAATTGCATCAAAGGTCTGCGTGGCCGCCGCATCAGCGGCACTGTCGCTGGCCGGTTCGCCATGACCAAGGTTAAGGACAATGCCAAGGTTGTCCTGCCCGTGATCGCGCAGCACCTGCATTGCGTTGCCGTGCGCCAGCTGGATGTGGTGCATCGCTCGCATGGCGGCACGGATGTCGCGCAGGCCCGGTGCCTGCCCACCCAGAAAATGGGACAACCATGCGACGCACCACGGTTCGTTGATTGTCGCGACGCGTTCGACACGGTCCCCGATACGTTCAATCACCGCGCGGGTCATATCAGCGAAGCGCATGGGCGTTTCGCGGTTTGCCCAGCCGCCAATATCCGCCATCACCGAGGGCAATTCCCAGTGATAAAGCGTGAGGTTCGGCTTGATGCCCCGCGCGACAATCGCGTCGACCAGACGGTCGTAGTAATCCAGCCCCTCCGGATTGATCGTCTTGCCGTCCGGCATCACCCGCGCCCACGACGTTGAAAAACGGTAGGAATCAAAACCGCCCGACTTGATGATATCAAGATCTTCCTCATAGCGGTGGTAATGATCACACGCGACCGAGCCGTCATCCGCACCGGTCACGTTACCCGGCGTTGCCGCCCACGTGTCCCAATGGGACGAGCCGCAGTTGCCGAATTTGCTGCCTTCGATCTGATAGGCGGCCGTTGCTGCACCGAAGATGAAGCCTTCAGGAAAATCCTGACGGGAGAAACTGAAACCCATAACCGAGGTCCTTTTGTAAACTTAGATGCGTTGTTCCGATGCGGTGTCAAAGACAGAGGCGCGGCTTGGATCGATCCCGATCTGGAGCGTTTCACCGGCTTTGACCTTTGCGTTCCCGTCCATACGAATGCGCATCTGAACGCCTGCAAGGTCGGCATAGACCAGCGTGTCAGAGCCCATAGGTTCGACCAGATCAACAATAACAGAGGTGATGACCGGGGCCTTGGCGGCCAATTCACCGGTGATGACATGCTCAGGACGGATGCCGACGGTCACCTCAGCCGAAGCGCCTTGGCTGGCAAAGTCATATCCATCCATCGGAAGCACCAGATCGCCCGAAGTGAATGTCATCCCGTCCAATGTGCCGCGCAAAAAGTTCATTGACGGGCTGCCGATGAAATCGGCGACGTAAAGGTTCTGCGGACGGTTGTAGATTTCGTCAGGCGAGCCAAGCTGCATGATCTTGCCGCCTTTCATGATGGCGATACGGTCAGCAAGTGTCATGGCTTCGACCTGATCGTGGGTCACATAGATCATGGTATTCTGAAGCCGCTGGTGCAGGCGCTTCAATTCGACCCTCAGGTCGGCCCGCAGTTTGGCGTCCAGGTTTGACAGGGGTTCATCGAAAAGAAAGACATCCACGTCCCGCACCAATGCCCGACCGATCGCAACCCGCTGGCGCTGGCCACCGGACAAGGCGCCCGGCTTGCGCTTGAGCAGCGGTTCGATCTGCAAGACCTCGGCCGCGTTGGCGACCCGCTTGGCGATCTCGTCTTTTGGCATCTTGGCGTTCTTGAGGCCAAAGGACAGGTTCCCCTCGACGGTCATCTGCGGGTAGAGCGCATAGGACTGGAACACCATCCCAATGCCCCGCTCGGACGGTTGTGCCCAGGTGACGTTTTCGCCGCCGATAAAGATTTGCCCGTCGGTGATATCCAGCAGCCCCGCAATGCAATTCAAAAGCGTGGATTTACCGCAGCCGGATGATCCCAGCAGCACAAGAAACTCGCCTTTGTAAATGTCGAGGTTGAGTTGCTGAAGAACGCGAACATCGCCAAAGTCCAGATCGAGGTCACGGATTTCAACGGAAGGGGTTTTTGCATCAAGCATGATTTAGCCTTTCACAGCGCCAGCAGCGATACCGCGCACAAAGAGTTTGCCAGAGACGAAATAGATGACGAGAGGAACCAGACCGGTCAGCAGTGTCGCGGCCATGTTGACGTTGTATTCCTTAACGCCCTGCACCGAATTCACGATGTTATTTAGCTGCACGGTCATCGGATACGTCTCTGGTTTGGTATAGATGACGCCGAACAGGAAATCGTTCCAGATGCCGGTCACCTGCAAGATCATCGCCACCACAAAGATCGGCAGCGACATAGGCAGAAGAACCTTGAAATAGATGCCCCAGAACCCTGCCCCGTCCACGCGAGCGGCCTTGAACAGCTCCTCCGGAACGGATGCAAAGTGGTTGCGGAACAACAGCGTCAGGATCGGCATCCCAAAGATCGTATGCACCAGAACCAAGCCCCACAGTGACCCCATCAGGCCGATTTCACGTAGCAGGATAACGATCGGGTAGATCATGATCTGATAAGGCACGAAGGCACCAAGGATCAGAATGGTAAAGAAGGTGTTAGAGCCTTTGAATTTCCAGTTGGCCAGCGCGTAGCCGTTCACAGACGCTACAATGATCGACAGAACGACAGAGGGCACGAGGATCTTGACCGAGTTGAAGAACCCGCGGCTAAGGCCGTCGCAGTTGATGCCTGTGCAGGCTTCGGACCAGGCCTTGACCCAAGGCTCGAACGTGATCTCCAGTGGCGGGGCAAAGATGTTGCCCATGCGGATTTCCGGCATCCCCTTAAGCGAGGTCATGACCATCACCCAAAGCGGCAAAAGGTAATAAACCGAAACAACCAGAAGCGAGCCGTAAATGATGATGTTGCTGCGCGACAGGGCGCGCTTTGGCTTGGTTCCCCGCGGGCCGTTTGTCATTGAATTATGCACGTTTCTTGCCTCCGAATTCGAGATAGGCCCAAGGGATCAGGATAACGACAACAGAGACCAGCATCATGGTTGATGCGGCGAAACCCTGACCAAGGTTTTGCGCGCCGAACATGTAATCCATCACATATTTTGCGGGCACTTCGGACGCGATGCCGGGACCGCCGGATGTCTGTGCGACAACCAGATCATAAAGCTTGATGATCCCTGCCGCGATTAGCACAAGGGCCGTCACAAAGACCGGACGCATCATCGGAATGACGACGCGGATATACGTTTTGACCGTGCCGATGCCGTCAACGCGGGCGGCTTTCCAGATGTCCTCGTCGATGCCGCGCAGGCCCGCCAGCAGGATCACCATGATAAGCCCGGTACCCTGCCACAAGCCTGCGATCAGCAGACCGAACATGACGAGGTCGGGGTTGTTGAGGGGATCAAAAGCAAAGCTTTCCCATCCCCAGCCACGCACCACACCCTGCAGGCCGAAATCGGGGTTCAGAATCCACTGCCACGTCAAACCCGTGACGATGAAGGACAAAGCAAAAGGATAAAGCAGAATGGTTCGGAACGTATTTTCAAACCGGATTTTCCGGTCCAGCAGTGCGGCAAGCGTAAAGCCGATGACCAATGTGAAAACCAAAGAGAACACGCCAAACAGCGCCAGATTCTCGATCGAGATAATCCACCGGCGCGTGTTCCAAAGCCGTTCGTATTGGTCGAAACCGACGAATTCCCACTTGGGCAGCAAACGCGACGAGGTGAATGAATACACAATCGTCCACACTGATCCGCCCAGAAACACGACCACAGCCGTGAGGACCATCGGAATTGATGCAATCTTGGCGCTGAGGTTGGAAAATAAGCGGCTTGGTCTTTTCGCAGTCTGCGTTCTAGGCATGATATCTCCCCCCGAAATGTGATGCCAGTGCGGGGCTGGCCAGCTTGGCCAGCCCCAAATGGTGCTACTTATTCAGCGTTTTCGATGATGCTGACGTAAGCTGCCTGTGCCTCGGCAGCCGACATATCGGTTGCCCAGAACTCGGACATCAGATCGTTGATCTGCTGATCGGTGTCGGCGTCGAATGTCTGGCGGTTAGAAGGCATAATGCCGCCCGCTGCCAGAATTTCGAGGCCCTTTTGCATGCATGCGTTTGCAGCCGACAGATCGATATCACCGCGGACTGGCAAGGACCCTTTTGCAAGGTTGAAGTCGACCTGCATCTCTTTGGAGATCAGCAAGGATGCCAGTTCCATCTGTGCAGCCTTCACCGAAGGATCGTCGATCGCCGGGAAATAGAACGCATCACCACCGGTATCGAGGATTTCATTGAAACCCATGCCGGGCAGGCAGGAATAATCCTCTCCTGCAACTTCACCAGCCACCTGGAATTCACCCTGCGCCCAGTCGCCCATGATCTGGCCACCGGCGGTGTCCTGAATGACCATGTTTGTGGCAAGGTTCCAGTCCTGAACGTTTGAATCGCGTGCCAGTTCGCGTGCTTCTTCAACGGCAACAAATGCGCGTGTCCATGCTTCGCCTGCGGCTTCTTCGGCGTTCTTGTTCGCAGTCACCTCAAGGAAGCTGTCGACCCCGACGATACCCAGAACCAGAGCGCCGAACGCGATCGACTGCTGCCAGCCCTGCTGACCCATGGCGAGCGGCACAATGCCCGCTTCCTGAAGCTTGTCGGCGCCTGCGACGAACTCGTCCCAGTTGGTTGGTACAGGCAGGCCTGCTTTTTCAAACGCGCCGTGGCTGACCCAAAGCCACTGTGCAGAGTGGATGTTCATCGGAACGCAATAAACGCGGCCATCAACGGTGCAGCTGTCAAGCAGGGACACAGGGTGAATGATGTCGCGCCAGCCCTGGGCTTCAGCCAGTTCTGTCAGGTCGGTCATCATGCCTGCTTCGATCAGTTCCTGCGCCTGACGGCCATGGTTCAACTGCGTCGCACCCATTGGATCGCCACCGATGATCCGGCTGATGATTGCAGGAATGGATGTGCCGCCGCCGCCAGCAATCGCACCGTCGACCCATGTGTGTTCGGTGTTAGCGTTGAAGGCTTCGGCAAGCTTTGTCACCGCAGCGGCTTCACCGCCGGACGTCCACCAATGGGTCACTTCCAAATCCTCGGCAGCAACGCTTGATGCAGCCAGAATTGCGGTCGCAGACATAAGTTTTGTTGTGATCTTCACGATTGTATCCTCCCTATCTAAATCGTTATAGAAATTGCTACAACGATTTAGATTTGATTCTCAACGCTAAACACCTAAACTTACGGAACCATCGGCGGCCCCTGTTGCATGTTGTTACAAACACGTCTTTGAATGGCTCGCTGACAACTATCGCATGGTGCAGCCGCCCGAAACGTGGGATCAAAGCGGCCTTTTATTGATTTGCGACGCACACGAATTCATGAGGTACCCCGTGTCAAAACCGACCCTGAAGACTATCTCTGACCTAAGCGGGCTTGCCGTTCCGACGGTCTCGCGCGCGCTAAGCGATGCGCCCGACATCAGCGCCGCAACAAAAGAGAAAATCCGCAAAATAGCGGACGAGATCGGTTATGTCCCGAACCGTGCAGGTGTCAGGCTGCGTACCGGACGGACCAATGTCATCAGCCTCGTTTTGTCGACGGAAGATGAAATCATGAACATGACGGCGCGCCTGACCGCGTCCATTGCAAAAGGACTGCGCGGCACGCCCTACCACCTGAACATGACGCATTTTTTTCCCGGCGACGATCCGATGAAGCCGATCAAGTACATTGTCGAAACGAAATCGGCAGACGCCGTGATCTTCAACGCCGTGCAGCCTGACGATCCACGTGTGGCGTATCTTGTTGCGAAAGGCTTCCCGTTTGCAATGCACGGGCGCTCGCAACTGGACGAGAAATATGCCAACTTCGACTACGACAACGCAGCCTTTGCACAACTGGCCGTCGGAAACCTGATTGCACGCGGCAGAAGGCGCCTGTTGCTGATCCCGCCCCCCACGACGCAGTTCTACAGTCAGGAAATGATCAAGGGCGCAAAGGCTGCCTGCCAAAGCAACGACGTGCGCCTGATTGTTGCCCAACGTGTCACCAGTGACAGTGCGATTGAAGAGGTGTTGGATTTCACGACGGCAACCTTGTCCGCGACACCCGACATCGACGGAATCCTGACCGCATCGCCCAATGCGGCAATGGCGGCCACGGCCGGACTTGAAAGGGTCGGGCGCAGGATGGGTGTGGACATAGATTTGGTTGCCAAAGACGCCATCACGTTCCTGAAGCTGTTTCGCGACGAAATGATCATCATACACGAGGATGTCGCCCGCGCAGGAGAGTTTCTCGCCAAAGCGGCAGTGCACGCCATCCGGTTTCCATCCGAACCCAGAATGCAGCAGCTTGACAGACCCACCATAAGGTCAGCATGAAAGGTCCAATTTGAAAGCCAGCGCATGTTTGACGTTGGGGTTTTTATTGCCTGCTCAGCTTATGGTGGGTGTCTCTGTAGATGTCGCCTGCTGAGGCGACAATTTCAAACTCTAGCCGACCTTCGCTGCGATTTGCATCAACGACCGCAGGGACCAAGCGGATCTTTGTACGTGCTGCGATTCAAAGGTATCCACCTCAATCAATGGTCCATCGACCTTTCGCTGCGGTCTATCTCAACTATCGAGATGCAGACAAAGCCGTCATTGGGGCCGGATCCTTGAAGGTGTGCAAGCGGCGCACGATAATCTTTCCTGACGACCGATCGGCCATGCTCAACAAACTATGGCGTCCAAACTATTAGGGCGCCGCATTCGTCCCTATGCAGAACGGCATGACCGGGACACGACTGCGCCGACCAACGTAGTTAATAGACGACAACCCTATAATAGCCACATAAGCCCGTACCAGCAAAACTCGCCCCACTATCCTCAAACCATTGTAGTTTCCATTTAAATGATGACTTGATGGAGGACTAATGATGCGTGCAATTCCATTTTTCTTTTGCTTGGCCGCGGTTTTGGCCCCGCAGCGGTGGATGAAGTCGGCATTACAAAAGACATATTGAGTGTTACCGTCCAAACGGCTGACGGCACTGTTGAAGTCATGCGCAACCAAAGCGCCGAAGCGCGCTTGGCGGAGCCTTGGGCGCAAACCTCGTGCCCGTGCCCAAATTTCCGCATCCAACCGATGAGCCCGGCCCCCGGCGTGACAACACCCGGAGAGATGGAAGTTCTGGAGTTCCTGCAATCTCTGGCGATGCGCTTCTGGTCGATGGTCACATTCGATCCGAATTCGAAGCGGGGACGATCCCGGGGGCGAGTTCGGTGCCCTACAAGCATGCCGCAGACAGGCTTGGAGAATTCGGCTGCGGGATCAATTTTGATGGCTGCAATTGCGAGGCTGAATTGCCTGACGTTGCCCTGTTCTGTAACGATCCTTGGTGCGGGCAGTTCCAACGGCTGCGCGCCGCATGATGGAATCCCGTTTCCCGGCGGAGAAGACTTTCTATTACCGCAGCGGTATGCAGAGCTGGAACATGTTGGGGCTGAGCGTCATCCCCCGTGGGCCTTGAATAAGCGCAAAACCACGCTGGGTCTCAGTCCACGGCGGGGTCAAAGCCCATCAGATAGGCAAGCGGCGCGTGATCGTCGGTCAATATCTGCGCATTCTTTTCTGTAAGAATAGTTTCGAGGAATCCGGCGTCCAACACCCGGAAGCGCGTTAGGTCTGGGGTCCTTGTTTCAACAGTCGACACCGCGCTGTCGGATGCACTGGCCAGCAAGACAAACACGCGACGCTCGCCTGCTTGGGGAGGTCCCGCTGCCGTCCACACCTCAACGCTGGGAAAGACTTCGCGCAACGTTACAAAGACCGCTGCGAGAGCGTCCAGCCTGTCCACATTATCAATCAGGTTCATCGCAAAGACCCCATCCGGCGACAGACGGTTTGAAACCAATTCGAAGAATTCCTGCGTCACCAAATGTTCAGGCGCTGCGATGTCGGTGAACGCATCACCGACGATGACGTCGAAGCGTTGATCGCTCCTCTTCAACGCCACGCGCGCGTCCCCATGCACAATCATCGCCGTCGCAGGATCGAACCAGAACTGACTTTCGGCAACTGCTGTCACTTCAGGATCGATTTCAGCAATCGTAATGCCCGTTATGCCACGATCTGCCCAGGCGCGCGGCACAGAGTATGTTCCACCGCCAATATGAAACGACATGAAGTCTTTTCGGCCCATACGCATCAGGGGCAACGCATCGAGCATTGCCGCATGCTCTGTGAACATGACACGTGGCGCTTCTCTCGCGCTGATGCCGTGGGCCAAATGATCAACGACCATCAGATTGATCGGATCATTGGGATTGTCCGACAGCGCGACCGTCCGAATACAGTAATAACTGCTTTCACGGTCGCAGACCGATGCCAGACCGGAGGCCCAAAAGCCGAATGCAAATGCAATGCCGATGCCTGAAATCGCGGCGACGTACCCACGTGCTGCCGCCTTGCCGAGCCAAAAACAGACCAACGCTGCGAAAGCATAAACCATTGTAATGACAAGAAGGGTCTTGACCGATCCGATCCATGGCACAAACAAAAAACCTGCGAGCAGCGTCCCCGCGATTGCGCCAATCGCACCTGCGGCGAACATCGCGCCGAGGGCCTGCTCTGACCGGTCCCTGCCGCGCATTGCGGCAACGGTCAGGATGGGTGCCGGCACTCCTGCAAAAAGCGATGGTAGGAAAAATGCAAGGGCACTCAAGGCCGTGATCGCCGCCAAGGGATGGGTTAAGGTCTCGACCACGGGTCCCGCGAAGGCGCGCAGAAGCAGCGTCGCGCACGCCGTGGTGCAAGCGGCTGCGATCATGGTCCAGCCGGTCATCCGGAGCGCACGTTCCGTGGGAAAGGCCGCGATCCTCCCGCCCCACCAATGCCCAACTGAAAAGCCTGCAAGCACGACGGCGATAATGGATGTCCATGTGTAAAGGCTCATGCCGACATAGGGCGCAATCATGCGCCCAGCGACGATCTCAACGATCAGACTCGACGCTGAAATGCCAGCTTGCAGGAAGATCAACAACCAGAGCGGTCTAAGCGGGGAAGCATCTTGTCCCTTCATCAATCTGGCTGAACCTTATGGTTGAAAAATTCGTGGATCGACCTCGAACGCGTGGCAAGAATAGATGTGCCAGCAGATACCTGCAACTGCAGATATGCAGAAACCGCAAGCGCGCACCGCGCCACACCTATCGACTGAAACGCAATCTCTGCGCGCGCTACAATCGGCAATTGCGACGTATACGATGAACGCATGCTTGGGCTCGAAACCGACCTCGGAAGCACCGCAGCATTTCATGAGATGATGTAATCTCAACGTCGGGTTGTCGATGTGGGAGGGTATGGCATAGGCACAAACGCGAAATTGAAGCACTCACCAGTCGCCGCGCCTCTGCAAACAAGTCTCTTTGCGAACGGCGCAGTCGCAAGGAATTCTCGCCTCACACTTGACTGACTAGTCACTCTAACTATATCGAATTGTATGAATGACAGACAAAAGCAAATTATCGCCGCAGCAATTCCGCTGTTTCTGAACGAAGGTGTAAGCGTTTCGACTGCACGTATTGCTCAAGAAGCAGGCGTATCGAACGGTACGCTTTTCAACGCTTTTCCGACGAAACAGGACTTGATCGATGCCGTTTATCGCAAGACCAAGATGGATATGCTCGCCGTTTGGCCTGATCCAACAGGTTGCTCTCTGGATCGCGCGATGATGCGGGCCAACTGGGATGCCTATTTGGGGTGGGCGCGGCGGGCACCACAGGACCACAAGGTCATGCATCTATTGAAGGATGCCCGTCTGGCGACTCCCGCCATCATATCCGAGGTGGACGCGCTTGCCGCTCCATACGGACGGCCACTGATTGAAGCCTTCCAATGCAGTTCGATCCGTGGGCCGAGCATCGGCTTCATTAGCGATTTGATCTTTGCCCAGATCGACCTCGTGATCGATCACAACCTAACTGGCGCAGAAGAAGACCTCGCCTTTGACATGCTCTGCAACACTCTAGGAGTGCAACAATGACCAAAGTTTTCGTAACCGGAGCCTCCGGATTCATCGCCAAGCACATCCTGCGCGAACTGCTTGAAAAGGGATACGAGGTGCGTGCTTCTATCCGATCCGAAGGTCGCAAGGCCGAGATCGAGGCGCTGTTTCCAGAGGCAAATATTGAATTTGCCTATCTCGATCTCATCAAGGATGAGGGGTGGGACGATGCCATGCGAGGATGCGACGTGCTCATGCATACTGCGTCACCTTTTCCGATGGGAGAACCCAAAGACCCACAGAGCCTGATCCGCCCAGCTGTCGACGGGACGCTGCGGGCGCTGAGGGCCGCCAAGGCGACGGGCATGAAGCGGGTGATCCTGACCTCCTCCTGCGCGGCGATCTACAAGGATGCGTCAAAAGCAAAAGACGCGCCATCGGATGAGCGCAACTGGACCAGCGTCGAGGACCGGTCGGTCGGGGCATACGAAGCCTCAAAGACACTGGCAGAGAAAGCGGCATGGGATTTTGT
This sequence comes from Yoonia sp., assembly GCA_041549425.1. Lineage (GTDB taxonomy): Bacteria > Pseudomonadota > Alphaproteobacteria > Rhodobacterales > Rhodobacteraceae > Yoonia. Next base: position 11,237 of record JBFEQR010000015.1, read on the forward strand.
CGCTGAGAACCCAGAGATGGCGCTCACGACCATCAACCCAGGGGGCGTATTTGGCCCCAGTATGGATCGGAACTACGGCACTTCGCTTGAAATTGTAGAGCAAATGATGACCGGTAAAGTGCCGGTCGCCCCTCCAATGGAACTTCCGCTCGTGGATGTGCGCGACGTCGCGAAGATGCACGTCGCGGCAATCGATCTGGATGAGGCAAAGGGTCAGCGTTTTGCCGCTGCCAGCAATACGCTTCGCTTCGTTGAGATTGGGCAGGTCCTGAAAGAGTGGGATGCCCGCCTCAAAGCGCCTACCCGCGAGTTGCCGCAATGGTTAGTCAAGATCATCGGGCGTTTTGTCCCTGATCTCAAACCAATCCTGGCCAATCTGGGTCGCAATCTTGCGGTGTCAGGCAAAAAGGCCGAACGCACCTTCGGCTTCAAATTCATCCCAGCTGAAGAGGCGTTGATTGCTTCGGCTGAAAGCGTTCGTCGCTATACCGCCTAAGGAGTGACTGCGATGATAACTGCTTATCTTTGGGGGACTCCCAACGGCTATAAAATTGCGATTGCTCTAGAAGAAATGGAGCTTGAGTACACGGTGCATTGGGTTGACATCTCAAGCGGGGCACAGCACGCAGAGGGCTTTCTGAAGCTATCACCCAACGGAAAGATTCCAGCGATTGTTGACCATGACACTGGGATCAGCCTGATGGAGTCGGGTGCGATCCTACAATACCTCGCGCAAAAGTCCGGCAAGTTTGGTGGGCAAACGCTGGCAGAGCAGGCAGAGATCAATCAATGGCTGCACTGGCAAATGGGCGGTCTGGGTCCCATTGTCGGTCAGGTGAACCACTTCCGCGGCCTTGCGGAAAAGGTTCCCTATGCCGAAAAGCGCTATTTCGACGAAACCCTTCGGCTGTTTGATGTCCTCGAGAAACGTCTGCAAGATCGAGACTATGTGGCAGGAGCGTATTCTATAGCGGATATGGCTGTTGCTCCCTGGGCGGGAATGTCCGCCCACCTCGGGGACCAAAGTTTCGATGAATTTGAAAATGTCCTAGCCTACCTTACGCGAAACGTAGCGAGGCCAGGCACAGCCCGTGCGCTTCGACTGACGCCCAGTCGCTGATGAGCCACATAGAGAGGGGTGTCGCGCGCTTCCGAAGCTGCCCCTTCTGGTCACGAACGGCCTCAACCGGAACTTCTTGCGATCTGCAGCTAACGGCAGTTTCGATGCTATTTTCGCAGGATCTGTGCATTGAAGCAAACGTTGGATTTCCGCCCCTTATTATCATACTGGTCAATTTCTGCGCGGGCACCTCGTTCTCATGCTCCCCCTGAGCCAAACATTTCCATTGGTTCTGAAAAGCATTTGGTATCAAGATGACAAGGTAAGCGCGTTGAGGAGAGAACCACCATGCTTCAGACGTTTGGACTTCTATTGGGATGCCAGTTGCTGGGAGAAATAACGGTCCGTGGCCTTGGTTTCCCAATTCCGGGCCCTGTGCTGGGGCTGGCATTGTTAGTGCTGCTGCTCAGTGTCATGCCTAGACTGACCGAACAGCTCAGACCGACAACTACGGTCATACTGGCGAACTTGTCGTTCCTGTTTGTGCCTGCAGGTGTGGGTGTGATCGGCAATTTAGAGGTTCTATCGGATGACTGGCTTGTGTTGCTGCTCATTCTGACTGTCTCGACAGTGCTCTCGATGCTGGCTGCTGTTGGAACGTTCATCGGCGTTCGGTTGCTGATCGAAAGTCGGACGACATGACGGATGTCACGACCCTTTGGAGCTACCTGTCGGCTACACCCCTTATATGGCTTACGACAACGATCCTCGCCTATTTGATCGCCGATGGGGCTGCGCGACGCATTGGTCAGCCACCTTGGGCCAATCCGGTTCTTTTGTCAGTCCTTCTCATCGCACCGATACTTTGGCTGACAAGAACAGACTACACCACCTATTTCGAGGGCGCACAATTCATTCATTTTCTGCTCGGTCCGGCGACGGTGGCATTGGCTTTACCACTTTGGGAAAATCGTGACACAATTCGGACCTCGGTTGCACCAATTGTGCTGGCTTTGGTCGCTGGCTCTGTTGTTGGTGCAGGCTCGGCCATTTTGCTGGCGCGCGCTTTTGGTCTTCCGATGGAGTTGCTGCTTTCTCTGGCACCAAAGTCCACTACCGCGCCCGTGGCTCTCGGCATCTCGGAAGCTATTGGCGGGCTTCCCGCGCTAACAGCAGTGTTGGTTATTCTGACAGGGATCATCGGCGCTGTGACAGTAACGCCAATCATGAACCTGTTGGGGGTCTCTGATTGGCGCGCACGCGGCTTTGCAGTCGGTGTTGCCGCTCATGGAATAGGAACGGCCCGTGCATTTCAGGTAAATCCTGTGGCTGGGGCCTACGCTGGCATAGCAATGGCATTGAATGCGCTACTGACAAGCTTGATCGTACCGGTCTTGGTGCGCTGGTTGATTTGAATGCGTTTCAAATTGGGCCCTCAAGGGACACATCCGATGCGACGGGCATCCCGGACCTGAGTGAC
>JBFEQR010000016.1:0-13562 GCA_041549425.1 Yoonia sp.
CCGCGCTCGCGGATTTCATCCAGTTCCTTTTCCAGCACTGCAGGGTCCGTGATCGTGTGGTTTGTCCGCTTCTCCAGATCATAGCTTTGCAGAAAGCGCGCAAGATAATCCGTGCGCAGGGACGACAGGTAAAGCTTGCCGCTGGCGGTGCAGTGGAATGGGACTTGCGTGCCAATCGGCAATTGAATCCGCAATGTCCAATGGGTTTCAACGCGGTCAAGATAGAACATGCCCTTGCGTTCGGGGATCGCCAGATTGCATGTCTCACCGACTTTCAATGCCAGCGAATTCATGATCGCCAGTCTGACGGTGCGCACCCGCTCCGAGGAAAGCGTGTTGACAGCAAGCAACCGCATCCGGCGGCCCGGACTGTAGGACCGTCCATCAAGATCACGCTGCAAGAACCCCTCTGCCTCTGCTGTTGCAAAGAGGCGGTGGATCGTCGGCTTTGGCAAGTGAAGGCTTTCGTTCACCAAAGAGGGGGTCACGGGAACCCCGGCCTTCGCGACCTCCTCCAGCAGCATCAGCAGCCGGAGGTTGGTCGGAATTTGACCGGGGATCTCGTGTTCATCAGTGGTCATCGGGTATTAACGCTCCGGCAGGATGGCCAAGGCGGTTTCCGGCACCAGCGCAACAAAGAACCAAACAGCCATCAGCGCGATGATGTATGGCACGATATAGCGCAGCAGCCTGAAGTAAGGCACGCTGGTCACACCGGACGCCACATAGAGGTTCAGACCATAAGGTGGCGTCACAAAACCAATCGAAGCACCCACAAGGAAGACCACAGCAAAGTGGATCGGATCAATCCCGACAGAGGCCGCGATGGGCGCAAGGATCGGTGCCAGAATGATCGTCACTGGCAGCGATTCAAGGATCATACCTGTCACGAACACGATCGCCATCGATGTGAACAGCACCGCGTAATAGCCGCCCATACCTGTCACGAATTCACCGATGAAGTCTTTTGCACCCAGTGACGACATGACCTGCTGCATGGCAACCGACACCGCAATCAGCGGCACCAGAATACCCGTGATCTGCGCGGAACGCGACACGATGCCCGGCACTTGTGGCAATGTGAAGCCCTGCACCACAAACATGGACGCCATATTCTTTTCCTCGACAGGGGTATCATTTGCGCCGCCCATGATCTTGTTGAGCGGATAGCACAGCAGACCGATGAATATACAGACACCAACGGTCACTCCTGCCGCTTCGGTGGGTGAGAATTTACCGGTGTAGATACCCCAAAGCACAAGACCGATCGCGAAAAAGCCCAGCCATGCACCAATTGCCGTTTTGAACATACGGGCCAGCGAAAGCCTGATCAGGATGCCCCAGCCGTTCACTGTGCAAACGATGAAGGCTGCCGTCATCATGCCCAGCACCATCAAGGCACCGGGGATGATCCCCGCGACAAACAGGTCAGAGATCGGCAGGTTCAGCAAAAAGCCGTAGACGATGAAGATGATCGATGGCGGGATAATGATACCCACCGTACCGCCCGCCGCAGCAGTCGCTGCCGAGAACCGCTCGTCATAGCCGCCTTTGACCATTTCGGGGTGCAACATCGAACCGATCGTTGCAGTCGTGGCCGAGTTGGACCCTGAAATCGCGGCAAACAGACCGCAGGCCGCAATTGACGCCATGGCCAGACCGCCACGCAGCCAACCCAGACAGGAATAGGCAAAGTCGGACAATCGTCGCGCGATCCCCGATTGGTTGATCAAGTCACCTGTCAAAATAAACAGAGGCATCGCAAGCAGGGCAAAGCCCTTGCTGAAGACGTTGATCAGCTCATTGCCGGTGTTGGCCAGCGGCAGATCAATGACAAAGCTACAACCGATGACCCAGTAAAAGATCACCAGCAAAACAGGTGTCCCGAGCATGAAGAAAATCGTCACGCCCAATGAAATCAGTGTAATGAGTGTGCCGTCAGACATTATACGTCCCCCCCGATCACAGCTTGTTTGATGATCTGGTCACCGGATTTGTAGTTGCGCCAATCCTCAAGCCAGTTGCCGACAACGCGGCCCGCCATAAGGGTGAAAGCCATAGGCACAGTGATGTAGAACCACCACTTCATCACGTCATCGACACCATCCACGAGCTGGAAGTTGTCGGCGGACAGCACGGTAAATCGCAGTGATGTCGTAATTGCGATCCAGCAGAAAACGAACCATAGCACGGCATCCAACGTCAGGGTCGCCATCTGGCCGGTCGGAGGCATCTTTGAGCGGAATTCGCTAAAGCTCAGATGGGTGCGCAGTTTCACGTTATAGGAACAGGCGAACCATGCCATGACCATAAACAGGAAGGGCGGCACAGTTGTCGAACCGGACCACTGGCTTGAAAAGACAAAGCGGTCAATGACGCCCCAGAAAATGATCGCCGCGATAATCAGGTAAACGATTACCGATACACCGCGCTCCAGATGGCGCTCTACGAAGGGCAGTGTGGAATACATGATATGTACAAGAACGCCGCCAACAAACGTCAGCACCAAACAGAACAGCCACATTCCGTCGGTGTCGAATGCTTGCCGCATATCCCACGTGCTGCCAGAGAAAATAGCAGGGATAATTGCCACTGCTTCGGCCAAAATCGACATCTAGGTCTCCCCCCTCATATGTCACTTGTCCTGTCACTTTGTGACAGTAAATTTGAAATGAAAAGGGCCGACCGAACTCTCTTCGGCCGGCCCTGATCTCATGGGTTAGTGAAGGGCTGAATTAGCTCTTCCACCAGCGACGTGGCTCCACGTTCTCTGGCAGAGTGTTGGCATCGATCGTGCGCACTTCGTCATAGATTTCCTGATATGTGTCCAGACCACCGGACCACCCGTTCAGGCGCTCGCGCCACTCTTCCCAGAGCGCTGGCTGATACTCAGGCGAACACATCTCTTCGGCCTTCTTGATCTCTTCAGGAGACAGGAACGCGTTGCGCACGCCGTTTTGTGCAAAGATCGTGTTCGGAAGCTGTGGGTCGGACTGGCCAACAGTGTTGATCAGTGCAACTTCGTTTGCGGCCTGCACGTGTGTCTGTGCCCAGTAGGATGATTCCATAACGGCATCCTGCAGGTAACCTTCGAGGCTATCGAAGACCGACGCGGACATTGCTGTGTGCTCTGTACCGCAGAAGAAGTTCAGGTGAACCGACTGGGACACAACAGGTGCCATGTTGGCATATGCCACAGCGGATGCCCATGTTTCGGCACCGTCGATCAGGCCCTGCTTCAGACCGTCAAGCGTTTCTTCCCATGCAACCGGAACAGGGTTCAGGTTCAGCGCGGTCATTGCGATACGACCCAGCTGTGTTCCTGTCACACGGTTCTTTGTGCCGAACAGATCTTCGACCGACGTGACCAGAGGCTTGTCGTCAAAGTTCATACCCAGCTGGATACCGCGAAGTTCGGCGTGGCTGAACAGGAACTTCAGACCGTGACGCTTTTCATATGGCTCACGCAGCAGACGCATGGAGGCTGGTGAATAGAGGAAGTGGTACTGGTCCGCACGGTTACGGAACATATACGCATAGTCCAGAACGTTCAGATAAGGTGCACCACCAGCAGAGTTCTGTGTGGACGCCGCATAGATATCGACGATGCCCTGCTGCGTCTTTTCAACGCAGGATGTCTGACCGCAAATCTGGTTGTCGCCGATGAACTCGATACGAATCTCTCCGTCGGTCCGTGCTTCAAGGTCGCGTGCGAACTCCAGCGCACCGGCGCGCTCGATCAGCAGGTTGCGTGCGTTAAAGCCAGAAGCGCCGAATTTGAGCGTGTACTTTGCTTCTTTGGCAAAGCGGCGCTCATAGGTTGATTCCGCCGCAGAAGCCAAGTTTGCAAGGCTCATGGCGCCACCGAACGTACCGGCTGCCATCAGCGTTGAACTCATGCCGTATTGACCTGCCAGTTTGAACAGATCCCTCCGTGAAATACGGCTTAGTTTATCTCCAATCATCGTTTTCCTCCCGTTATTGCGATTATTGAGACTTTTAGTTTCAAAAAAGCCTAGTATAGTCTGATCGTTCTGCATAGACTTTTTTTATCAAAATAAGGAAAGAACCGGTGGAAGCTGATTTCATTGTTATTGGTGCAGGCTCTGCGGGGTGTGTTCTGGCGAACCGCCTTAGTGCAAATCCCGCGCATAAGGTCATTCTGCTGGAAGCAGGCGGGCGCGATATTAACCCGTGGATTCATATTCCTGTGGGATATTTCAAGACGATCCACAACCCGTCAGTCGACTGGTGCTACAAGACAGAGCCCGATCCGGGCCTGAACGGGCGCTCTATTGAATGGCCGCGCGGCAAGGTTCTGGGCGGGTCATCATCGTTGAACGGTCTGCTTTACGTGCGGGGGCAACCGCAAGACTATGATCGCTGGCGCCAGATGGGCAACAAAGGATGGGGTTGGGACGATGTGCTGCCCCTGTTCAAACGTGCCGAAAACAATGAACGCGGTGCCGATGAATTCCACGGCGACCAAGGGCCGCTGTCGGTTTCGAACATGCGTATCCAGCGCCCGATCACGGATGCTTGGGTCGCGGCGGCGCAGGCTGCGGGCTACAAATTCAACCCCGACTACAACGGCGCAGATCAGGAAGGCGTTGGCTTTTTCCAGCTGACGGCACGCAATGGCCGCCGGTGCAGTTCTGCTGTTGCTTACCTCAATCCGGTCAAAAAGCGCGAGAACCTGCAGATCATCACCCACGCGCAGGTCGAAAAGATCCTGATTGAGGACAAACGCGCCGTTGGTGTGACCTACACCGATCGTGGCGGCACCCCGCGCACTATCAAAGCCGCCAAGGAAATCGTCCTGTCGGGCGGTTCGATCAATTCTCCGCAACTGTTGATGCTGTCGGGTATCGGCGAAGCCGCGCAATTGAACGAAAACAGCATCGAGGTGATCGCGGACCTGCCAGGTGTGGGCAAGAACATGCAGGACCATTTGCAGGCGCGTCTGGTCTACAAATGCAACGAGCCGACGCTGAACGACGAGGTTTCCTCGCTATTCGGGCAGGCCAAGATCGGACTGAAATATCTGATGTTCCGCGCGGGTCCGATGACGATGGCAGCCAGCCTTGCCACCGGTTTTATGAAAACCCGCGACGATATGGAAACGCCTGATATCCAGTTCCATGTCCAACCACTTTCGGCGGAAAACCCCGGCAAAGGTGCTGACAAGTTCTCTGCCTTCACCATGTCGGTCTGTCAGTTGCGGCCCGAAAGCCGTGGCGAAATCCGTCTGCAAGGCAACGACCCAAAGACCTACCCCAAGATCATCCCCAACTACCTGTCCACGGAAACCGATTGCCGGACGGTTGTGGCTGGCGTGAATATCGCGCGCAAGATTGCGCGACATGCCCCCCTTACCTCCAAGATCAGTGAAGAGTTCCGGCCACATGCCGATCTCGACATGGATGATTATGATGCAACGCTGGATTGGGCGCGCAATAATACCGCGTCGATCTACCACCCCACCGGAACCTGCAAAATGGGCAGCGGGAAGGACGCGGTTGTCGATGAACGCCTGCGGGTGCATGGCATCGCGGGTCTGCGCGTGGCCGATTGTTCGATCATGCCGGAAATCGTGTCGGGCAACACCAACGCACCGGCCATCATGATTGGCGAAAAAGCCTCTGATCTGATCCTCGAAGACGTCTGAACCGTGACAAGTTTCGGGGCGCATGTGCACCATGCGCCCTTGACCTGCTGTCAAGAATCTCTGACAGTCGGTGTTGATGGTTCTTGGGCGCCGAAAATGCGTCCGGGATGAAAAGGGAATACGGTGAGGAAGAGCCAAAGCGCGCCAAAACCGTGACTGCCCCCGCAACTGTGAGCGGCGAGTAAACCCGATGATCACCACTGAGCGTCACGCTCGGGAAGGATCGGGCGAGCAACGACCCGCAAGTCAGGAGACCTGCCATCAATGGCGCTGCATTGCGCCGCTTGAAACCAACCGGACGGGGTGTCTGGGAAGGAGATTATGATGGTATCACGGCCTAGACCGCGCAGACTTGCATGTCATCCCGCCTGCCCCGCGTATTCGCGGAGGGCGAGATGGACCGGACAACAACACACCGCATAACAGTCTGCACATCGTGCAAACACAAGGGCAGCACCTGCCGCCCGGGCTATGAACTGATTGAAAAGCTGCGCCGTGCAATTGCCGCCGCTGGCGACAGCATCGCAGAGGATTTCGCGATTTCCGGCGTGGCCTGCATGGCCGGTTGCGACCGTCCCTGCACGGTGGCCTACCACGGCACGCAAAAAGCGACCTATCTGTTCGGCGACATGACCCCCGAAGACGACATCGACGATCTGGTCGAATTCGCGCGCCAGTATGCCGTGTTGCATGATGGCTGGTGTTCATCCGTCGACCGCCCCGGCAAGTTGCGCAAATCGACCTTGGCGCGCGTGCCTGCCGCACTGATGGTGCTGGAAGAAACAAAGGCGATTGCGTCATGAACGGTGCCCATCTTTCGGTGCGGGGCGTCAGCTGGCGCCCCCGCAAACGCGCGCCTTTGGTCCTGCATGAAACCAGCTTCGACCTTTCCACAGGCCGCGTGCTGGGCATTGTCGGGCCAAACGGTGCGGGCAAATCCACGCTGCTGCGCCTGCTTTACCGCTTTCAGGCACCGACCACGGGGCAGGTTCTGATCAATGGTCAGGACCTTTGGGCCATGCCCGCACGTGCCGCCGCCTGTCAGGTCGCCGCCGTGTTGCAGGAACAACCGGCGGCATTCGGGCTGACGGTGCGCGAAATCGTGACTTTGGGGCGCACCCCGTATCAACAGGGGTTTGGCGCAACGGCTGCAGGGGATGCGCGGATCATTGACCGCGTCATGGCCTTGCTGGACATTCAGGCCTTTGAACACCGCCAGTTCGGCACATTGTCGGGGGGTGAACGCCAAAGGGTCATGGTGGCGCGGGCACTGGCGCAAGAGCCGCAAATCCTGATCATGGACGAGCCCACAAACCACCTTGATATCCGCCACCAGCTAGAAGTGCTGGCCCTGATCCGCCAGCTTGACCTGACGATCGTGGTGTCCTTGCATGACCTGAACATGGCGGCCAGTATCTGTGATGATATTCTGGTGCTGGAAGACGGGCGGCCGCGCGGCTATGGCGCGCCTGAAGCTTTGTTGACCGAAGCACTTGTCTCGCAAACCTTCCGCATTGATGCGCGGCGTGAACGGCTTGCCCCCAGCGATACAAACCACCTTTCTTTCCACCTGCCACATCACTGAAATGACCCTGATGAAATTGACACCTCTTACCCTTGCCCTGACGCTTTTGGCAGGGTCCGTATCGGCGCAAGCCACCGTGCAAAGCTGCGACCGGACAGTGACGTTCGACGCCCCGCCCCAAGCGGCTGTTTCCAACGATATCAACCTGACAGAAATGATGCTGGTGCTGGGTCTGACCGACCGCATGGTGGGTTACACCGGCATTTCCGGCTGGAACAAGCTGGACCCGGAGATGACAGCAGGCGTCGCCGCCCTGCCGGAACTGTCGGAACAATACCCCTCCAAAGAGGTCCTGATCGGGGCCGACGCGGATTTCTTTTTCGCAGGCTGGAACTACGGCATGCGGGTCGGTGGCGAAGTGACACCCCAGACCCTGGCCCCCTTCGGCATCAAGGTTTATGAACTGACTGAAAGCTGCATCCACCTCGGTGGAAAACCGGCCGCCTCGATGGATGATATGTATAACGACCTGCGCAATCTGGGTGCGATCTTTGATGTCGAAGACCGTGCCGAGGCGCTGATCACAGGCTATCAGACAGAACTGGCCGCCTTCCTTGCCGCACAGCCGGATCTGCCCGAAGCGCCGCGTGTCTTTGTCTATGACAGCGGCGAGGATGTGCCCTTTACCGCAGGCCGCTATGCCATGCCCAACGCCCTGATCGAGGCGGCAGGCGGCGTGAACATCATGGGTGACTTTGAAAAAAGCTGGGCCACCGTCGGCTGGGAGGCCGTGGTCGAACGCAATCCGCAAGTGATCGTCATCGTGAACTATGGCGAGGTCACAGCCGCGCAAAAGCGTGAATTTATTATGTCAAACCCCGCCTTTGCCGATCTGGACGCGGTCAGGAACGACCGTTTCGTCGTGCTGGAATACGTCGAGGCAACACCCGGCCCGCGCAACATCGCGGCTGTCAAAACCCTTGCCACAGCGTTCAGGGCGAACTGATCCGCAATGACCGACACGGCGCAACAGATCACCACACTTAGCACGCAAAGGATCAAGCTGCGGCTGACCTATACGCTGGGTGCTGTTGCGCTGTTCCTGTCGCTTTCAGTGGCGGTCAGTGTGGGAGCCGTCAGCGTGCCGCTGTCGACGGTCTGGGGCATCATGCTGGACAAACTGCTGCCCGGTGCAATCAGCCCTGACTGGTCGGCAGGGCGCGAAGCCATCGTCTGGGACATCCGCCTGCCTCGCGCGATCCTTGCCTGTCTGGTCGGGGCGGGACTGTCGGTTGTGGGGGCAAGCCTGCAGGCCGTCACCCGCAATCCGCTGGCCGATCCGCATCTGCTGGGCATTTCGGCGGGTGGCGCGTTCGGGGCTATTGTGGCGCTGCTGCATACGGGGTTGTTTCTGGGGCTGATGACGGTGCCACTTCTGGCCTTTGCAGGTGCACTCGGGGCGACTTTGATCGTGCTGGGCGTGTCGCAGTTCGCCGCCGCCACCAGCGCCGACCGTCTGGTGCTGGCCGGTGTCACGGTGGGGTTCATCGTGATGTCGGGCGCGAATGTGCTGATCTTTCTGGGCGATCCGCGTGCAGCCCACACGGTTGTGTTCTGGATGCTGGGCGGGCTTGGTCTTGCGCAATGGAACCAATTGATCTTTCCCTTGGTGATCCTTCTGGGCTGCGGGGCCTATCTCGCGGCCAATGCCCGCAACCTCAACGCTATGACCGTCGGCGATGAAACCGCCGCCACCTTGGGCATTCCCGTGGCCCGCTTTCGCCTGACGGTCTTTGTGGTGGGCGCGTTGATCACCGGCGTGATGGTGGCTTTTTCAGGGATCATCGGCTTTGTCGGCCTGATGATCCCCCATATCGTGCGGCTGATCGTCGGGGGTGATTACACCCGCGTGTTGCCGGTTTCGGCACTTTGCGGGGCGATCTTTCTGGTCTGGGCCGATATTTTCGCGCGCACCGTAATGGCCCCTGACGATATTCCCATCGGGATCATCACGGGGCTGATCGGCGGTGTGTTCTTTGTCTGGCTACTGCGCCGCAATCCCGTCTAGCCGCATTTGGAATAGCCGCAAGACGCACAGGTCATGCAGCCTTCGACCATGCGCAGCTCATATGATCCGCAAGATGAACAGGCCTTGCCCCGTGGCGCGCCATTGATCGCGACAACATCCGATTGAGGATCAACCTTCAGGCCCATGCCCTCGCCCGCCAGAAATCCGGTCGCGACCATATGCTTTTCGATCACGCCACCGATGGCAGCAAGGATCGAAGGCACGTATTTACCCTGCATCCACGCGCCACCACGCGGATCGAACACAGCCTTGAGTTCTTCCACAACGAAAGACACATCGCCACCGCGCCGGAACACGGCAGAAATCATGCGCGTTAACGCCACGGTCCACGCAAAATGCTCCATGTTCTTGGAGTTGATAAACACCTCGAACGGACGCCGGTGACCTGCAATCACCAGATCGTTGACGGTGATATAGATCGCATGCTCGCTATCGGGCCATTTGAGCTTGTAGGTCGCCCCTTCCAGCTCTTGCGGCCGGTCAAGGGGTTCGGACATATAGACAACCTCGGCCCCTTCGCCTTCATCGCGGACCTGCGCGGGGGCTTCTGATGGCGATGTTTCTTCGGAAACGGACAGAACCGACCCCGTCACATCATTGGGGCGATATGTCGTGCAGCCTTTGCAGCCTTGATCCCAAGCGGCCATGTAGACCTCTTTGAAGTCGTCAAAGCTGATGTCGGCAGGGCAGTTGATCGTCTTGGAAATCGAACTGTCGATCCATTTCTGCGCTGCGGCCTGCATGCGCACGTGATCCAGCGGGGCAAGCGTTTGCGCATTCACAAAATAGTCCGGCAAAGGTGCGTCACCCTTCAGGTCGCGCCAAAGCTGGACAGCATAATCGACGACTTCTTCTTCGGTGCGTGATCCGTCTTTTTGCAGCACCTTGCGGGTGTAGGCATAGGCAAAGACCGGTTCGATCCCCGAAGACACATTGCCTGCATAAAGGCTGATCGTGCCTGTCGGCGCGATCGAGGTCAGAAGCGCGTTGCGGATGCCATGTTCGCGGATTGCATCACGGACGTCCGCGTCCATGGCCTGCAAGGCACCACTGGCAAGGTATTTCTCGGCATCGAACAGCGGGAACGCGCCCTTTTCACGGGCAAGATCAACCGAGGCCAGATAGGCCGCCCGCGCAATCTGGTGCATCCATTTGTCAGTCTGTGCTGCGGCCTCTTCCGACCCGTACCGCAGGCCGACCATCAGCAATGCATCGGCAAGGCCTGTCACACCCAGACCGATCCGGCGCTTGGCCTTTGCTTCGGCCTGCTGCGCCTCAAGCGGGAACCGCGAGGCGTCGACCACGTTGTCCATCATCCGCACGGCGGTTGCGACCAGATCGGTCAACGCGGCCTCATCCAGTGCCGCGTTATCCCCGAACGGGTCGGACACCAGCCGCGCCATGTTGATGGACCCCAACAGGCAAGCCCCGTAGGGGGGCAATGGCTGCTCTCCGCAGGGGTTGGTGGCCGCAATCGTTTCGCAATAGCTCAGGTTATTCATCTGGTTGATGCGGTCGATGAAAATCACGCCTGGCTCGGCATAATCATAGGTTGATCGCATGATCGCATCCCACAGATCACGGGCCTGCACGGTCTTGTAAACTTGCCCCTTAAAGACCAGATCCCACGGCTGATCCCCCTTGACCGCTTCCATAAAGGGATCGGTGATCAGCACCGACATATTGAACATGCGCAGGCGGGCGGGATCGGATTTGGCGGTAATGAAATCCTCAACATCGGGGTGATCGCACCGCATGGTCGCCATCATCGCCCCGCGCCGTGATCCCGCAGACATGATGGTGCGGCACATGGCATCCCAGACATCCATAAAGGACAGCGGCCCAGAGGCATCCGCCGCCACGCCCATCACCCCTGCCCCTTTGGGACGAATGGTCGAGAAATCATAACCGATGCCGCCACCCTGCTGCATGGTCAGGGCCGCCTCTTTGAGCATATCAAAGATGCCGCCCATGCTGTCAGGGATCGTGCCCATCACAAAGCAGTTGAACAAGGTCACAGACCGCGCCGTGCCAGCGCCCGCCGTGATGCGGCCCGCGGGCAGATATTTGAAGTCCGACAAGGCGTCATAGAATTTGCCTTCCCACGTCTTCGGATCATCCTCGACCGCAGCCAAGGCACCGGCGATGCGGCCCCATGTATCTTCGACAGTTTCGTCAATCGGCGTGCCGTCTGCCTCTTTGAAGCGGTACTTCATGTCCCAGATTTGTTCGGCGATGGGGGCGGCAAACGCGGTCATGGCGGGGAATCTCCTATTGGGCTGGCACGGCAGAGGTCTATCTTACGGGGATCGGAAGGGGTTGGGAACGGTCAATTCGACGCAATTCGAAATACCACATATAGCTGTTGATCTCAAGAACGACACCACATAGGACTTTCTTCACACAGCTATTGATAACCGCGCCACGCGGCTTACCTCATGCGTATCCCGGGGGGGATTGATGTCGAAAACCGTTCACATGCTGAAACTTTCTGTCGGCACCGATGATGTGGCCGGTCTTGCGGCATGGCAGGCGACAAAGCGCGCGCAGACAGACGACGGTCTGCCGCGCCACATCACACGGATGTGGCCCAAACGGGGCGACGAAATCCTGAATGGCGGGTCGATCTTCTGGGTGATCAAAGGCGTAATCCTGTGCCGCCAACCCATCTTGCGACTAGATGAATATATCGGCGGTGATGGCATCCGGCGCTGTGCGATCGTGTGCAAACCCGGCCTGATCCGTGTCGAGGCGACACCGAAACGCGCCTTTCAGGGCTGGCGATACCTTCCCGTGACGGATGCTCCGCGTGATCTGCCCGAAGGACGCCAAGACGAAGAGGCGCTTCCGCCGGAACTGTCCAAGGCCCTTGCAGCCATCGGTGTTCGGTAGAATAACATCCCGGTTATCCGACATGCAAAGGCCACCCATGAAACCCACCTCTTCCCGCGCCGCACGCAGGTTATCCAAAAAATCCGCTTCTGGCGGGCCTTTGACACTTGCCGCACTGTCGGAGCGCGTGGCCAATGCGAAAGTGAAAGGCCTGACGCCGAAATCGGCGGACCGCGCCAAACGTATCCTGCAATCCTATCTGCAGACTGCGCAGGCCCATGGCCTTCCTATCAAGACCGTCGTCAGCGAAATGCAAAACGGCGAAGCCGCCCGCCGCCTTGGTGATGCCGTGCGACAGGAGATCATGCGCACACCACCCGATGCCGTGCGCAAAGCGGCCTGTAGCGACGGCTGTGCATTCTGCTGTATCCTGCCGGGGGGTGACGGCGGGCTAATCACCCTGTCAGAGGCCGAACGCCTGCACGCGGCCCTGTTGCCCGAGCAAGGCAAACCGGACGGTCGGGCATGGCACAAAAACGCCTGCCCCGCCCTGGACCCCGCGACCCGAAGCTGCCGCGCCTATGACGCCCGCCCGACAATTTGCCGGTCCTTCTTGTCCACGGACGCCGATGCCTGCCGCAAGAACGCCGAAGGCGGACAAGAACAAGGCGCAGGCTTGCTGGGCAACCACCTCGATTATCTGGCAGTCCATGCGCTGTGCCGGCAGGCGCTGAAGGGGATCGCGCAGGTGAACAGCTACAGCCTGTCTGCCGTCGCAGCTGGCGCTGTTGCTGGCCAATCTGCCGAAGCAAGCCTTGCGGCAGCACGACACAAACCAACGGTGCTTGATCAAACCTGCAAGGACGGGGCGACCGCAGCCGCATCATAGGAGCGCTTACAGGTCCAGCACGCGCTCCAGCGTCTTGAGGGTCTGGCGCTGTTCATCGGTCCAATCCCTGCGACGGCCCCGAAACAGGGTTGCCTGACTGGCGTGGATCAGCCCGTCTTCCAGAATTTTCAAACCATTGGCCCGCAGCGTTTCGCCGGTCGAGGTGATATCGGCGATCGCCTCGGCTGTTTCGTTCTTGACGGTCCCTTCGGTGGCGCCCTGACTGTCGATCAACTGGTAATCGGCAACACCATGTTCGCGCAGGAAATCCCGCACCAAGCGGTGGTATTTGGTCGCAATCCGAAGCCGGAACCCATGGGTGCGCCGAAAAGCGGCGGCGGCCGCATCCAGATCGTCCAGTGTACTAACATCAACCCAAGCCTGCGGCACCGCAATGATCAGGTCGGCACCACCGAATCCCATCGGCGCAAGCTCGGACACACGCGCATCCCAATTGGCCAGCTTTTCGCGCACCAGATCAGAGCCTGTGACACCCAGATGAATATTGCCAGCCGCCAGTTCGCGCGGAATTTCGCCCGCCGACAGCAAGACCAGTTCG
>JBFEQR010000017.1:0-13241 GCA_041549425.1 Yoonia sp.
CGCCAGATAGAGCACAAGGCTGATAAAGACCGGCACCAGCGCGTAAAGCCCGCGGTTGTCTTCGGTGTCCTGACTGCTTTCGGTCAGATCGTTGCCGATCCGCTGCATCAGCAGGACCACACCGATCAGCCCCACCGAGAAAATCGCAGGCACCAAAAGCGCCCGTCCCGCAGTCACAAAACCAAGGGCTGCAATCACCGGTGCGGCAATCGCCACGATGATTGTCGCCTGCCCCACAATGCCCCGCAGCCGCCCCGCAGAAACGGTTGCAGCTTCGTCCGGCGCGGGCGGTGTCTTGATCACCCGCCCCAAGCGCCAGAACAGTAATCCCAGCGTGGCCAGAAAAGGCCATGTCAACGCAGCACTGGTTCCGGCGGTCATGTCCATGGTTCGCATGCCCGCATTAACCAATATGCTTAGCGCAATGACCCAAGCCAACGCACCGGTATATCTGCGCCCTGAGGTGCGCGTCTGGATATCATAGCCCAGATACCCCTTTGCGGTCTCGGGAAACACCTGCCGCGCCAACCACCATCCGAAAATAACCGTGGCCCCCGCCGCGGGCACAGCATCCAGCACATCGCTGCCCCGCAACCCGAAGATCTGCAGGCTGCCCAAGGCTTCGGTCACGGCAAACAAGCCCAGCAAGGGCACCATGATCTGCAACAGCGACAGACCGAACAGTTGCAAAGCCTGCCAGCGCCCTGCCCCGACCGGCAGGCGATTGCGCCAGCGTGTGACAATGCGGCGTCCGATGCCCAAAAGGCCGATACCCACCACCAGCAACGCAAACGCGCGCGGCAACACGCGCATCAGGTTTCCGTTCTCGATGCCTGCTTTCACCTCGGCCCGCAATTCCAGACCGATGACATCCACCAAAGACCAGAGCGCTGCCGCAGCCCCCATTAAATGCGCCGGATTCAATGGCGACGGTCCGCGCACGCCCAGTTCGGCCGTCTGGCTTTGGAGCACCATGGCATCGAATTCACCGATCAGCCCGTTGGTGCGCGCATAGCCTTCCTCCGCCAAAAGCCGTGGCGCGATAAGCGCATTGCGTTGCGCGATCAGCGCGGCACGTCTTGCTGCAATGACAGCGGGCTCTTCACCGTTTTCCGGCACTGGCCCCAAAGCGGCAAGCTGCGCATTCACGGTCGCAATCCGACCTGCATTGATGTTGGTGTCTTCCAGAAACCGGTCACGCCAGATGACCAGTTCACTGCGCAGACGCCCGATGGCAAAAAGCGAGGTTTCTTCGCGTGCGGCCAACTGTTCCGCGCGCTGGGCAAGC
This sequence comes from Yoonia sp., assembly GCA_041549425.1. Taxonomy (GTDB): domain Bacteria; phylum Pseudomonadota; class Alphaproteobacteria; order Rhodobacterales; family Rhodobacteraceae; genus Yoonia. Next base: position 1,289 of record JBFEQR010000017.1, read on the forward strand.
CGTTCGAACGCCGTTTCCTCGGTCTCGGCCACGGGTGGGGTGACATCCTGTTGGGCAAAGGCACCAGATGGCGCAGACCATGCGAGACACATGGCCAGAAACGTAAGGGTGAGGTACCTTATCATACGTCCTCAAACACGCTTGGCACATCGACCTCTTGTTCGAGCCACGCGGGGAAAGGCAGACCCTTTTCGCGCAAGAATGGCGGATTGAAAATCTTGGACTGGTAGCGCGTGCCATAGTCACAAAGGATCGTCACAATCGTGTGGCCCGGCCCCATTTCGCGGGCCAGACGGATCGCACCGGCGATGTTGATCCCTGTCGATCCACCCATGCACAGGCCTTCATGCTCAAGCAGGTCAAAGACTATCGGCAACGCCTCAGCATCAGGGATTTTGTAAGCGAAATCAGGGGTGAAGCCTTCGAGGTTGGCCGTGATCCGGCCCTGACCGATACCTTCGGTGATCGAATTGCCTGCAGGCGGCGTCTTGTCGGTATAAAGCTTGTAAAGCCCCGAGCCGTCAGGATCGGACAGCCCGACCTTGACCCCTTTGGGCTGCAAGACCTGCGCCACACCCGCCAATGTCCCGCCGGAACCGCAGGCACAGGTGAACCCGTCGATCTTGCCTTCGGTTTGGGCCCAGATCTCGGGGGCTGTTGTCTCGACATGGGCCTGACGGTTTGCGGTATTGTCGAACTGGTTGGCCCAGACCGCCCCGTTGGGTTCAATCTCGTTCAGGGCGGCCGCCAGACGGGCCGAATATTTCACATAGTTGTTGGGATTGGCATAGGGCACCGCGGGCACTTCGACCAACTGCGCGCCCGCAACGCGGATCATATCCTTTTTTTCCTGACTTTGGGTGTCGGGAATGACGATCACGGTCTTGAAGCCCATTGAGGCCCCCACCAGCGCAAGCCCGATGCCGGTGTTTCCGGCCGTCCCTTCGACAATGGTGCCGCCAGGTTTGAGATCACCACGCGCGATGGCATCCTTGATCATGAACAGGGCCGCACGGTCCTTGACCGACTGGCCGGGGTTCAAAAACTCGGCTTTGCCCAGAATGGTGCAGCCTGTCGCCTCCGAGGCAGCGCGCAGTTTGATCAGGGGGGTATTGCCGACTGCGGCAGCAAGATCTTTCTTAATCGTCATCGCTGGGCCCTTTCATGCTTTTATCTTTGTGTAAGGTTGGCAACAGCGGAACTCAAGGTGCGCAGTGCGGTCGTGCCTTCATGCATCCCCGCGCAAGCGCGCGCGGTGCCGCAGCAGCCAGTAGAGCAGATAAAGCGCGGGACCGGTCGCGATTTCGCCGCTATCGGCAAGCGCCATCGCCTCTTCAAAGGACATCGGATGCAGGCGCAAATCCTCGTGTTCGCTGTCCAGCCCGCCTAGATAGGGCGCATCCTCCGGCACATCACAAAGCCCGACATAGGTATAGAAATAATCAGTCGTCGCACCGGGCGAGACATAGAACGACCCCGCAGGCTCTAGCGTGGTGACGGTCAACCCCGCCTCTTCCTGCGTCTCGCGCAGGGCCGCATCGCGCGGCGTTTCACGGGCATCCACGATGCCGGCCACCGGTTCCAGCATCCACGGGTTGGGGTCATGGCGCAACGCAGGCCCCACACGGGCCTGTTCGACCAGAACAACCCGATCCCGCACCGGATCATAGGGCAACACAATCGCGGCATCGACGCCGACGAACCCTTCGCGCGATAACGCGGGCGTCTGCGTGCCGTCAAAGCGGCGGTGCCGCAATTGCGTTGCCTGAAACCGGAAGAACCGCCCGCATGGTGGCGCTGTGTCGGTGAAGACGAAATCATCCGCCTGTGCGGCGTAACGGCGCGTTGCGGGTACGGCATGGGCGCGCACCTTTGCCCAAGCGCGGGCCTCGATCATCGGCCACATCTGGCGCAGGGTGGCATGATCGGGCAAGGGCGACAGCGCGAAAAGCTCTTGTGCGGCAAGGATCGCTGGGGCCAGATGCCCCGCCTCCCAATCCTGCAATGACCATGTCCCGTCACCAGCCGCCATGTCAACGGGCGGCAGGTAGGCCTGCGCGGCGCGCGGCCCCTGTGTAGTCTCGACTTCAACCGGACCGAACCCGTAGCCAAATGCCCCTTCATAGGCATCCAGCCGCGCCATTTGGGCAGCTGTCAAATCCTGCCACACCATCCCGCAGGCCTGTCCGCCCGCCCTTGGCGCGATGAAGGGAACGACGTTGCCCGCAACCGGAAACACCGCATAATCGGACAGCGTCGCAGGCAGCGGGTTCAGCGGACCGGGCCCGGCAACCGCCGCCATCAGACTATGGGACCTCAGCGTCCCGTAAACGAAAAGATCCATGCGTCAGGGCAGCCGCTGACCAAAGACTTCGGTGATCCATGCGCAGATCACACCCCCTGCAAAGAGCGTGACGATCAACGGGATATCAAACATCATCGTGCCGTAGTTGACCATTTCGGCAAACACGCCAACGACCGAATCCATCGGACCGCGGTACTTCATGTCAAAGGCATTCTCGAGCATCTGGGAAAATCCCAACACGACAAGAACCCAGAAACCCATCGCGAAACTCGTGGTCAGACCGATGCCGATCGCAGGGTTGTAGCCATGCCCTGCCCGCTTCCCGCAAATGCGCCAGCCCACAATCAGCCCGATCGCGACGAAGGATGGCAAAAAGAAATCCGGTGCGACCTCTTGCGGAAAGAAACGCACGCAAAGGGTGGCCATATACCACCCGAACAAACCGAAAAGAATAGCTCCGGCGAGGCGTCCTGCTGTCGGCATGTCACTCACATCCTTGCATGGGTGGACACGCCGCGCGCTCAGGCTGATCGTGTCACGGTAATCTGCGTTACGTCGCAGTTTCGGCTATCAAATGTCGCGGCACAAGAGGTCAGATAAAAATCCCACATCCGCTTGAAGCGCGCATCAAAGCCCAAGGCGGCAACCTCGTCCCATTTTTGATTGAATGTCTCGTGCCAGCGCCGCAGGGTCAGCGCATAGCTTTTGCCAAATTCAATAGAACTGGATACATTTAATCCAGCCTTTTCAATCTCTTGCCGCAAGACGCTCGGGCTTGGCAGCATACCGCCGGGGAAGATGTACTTCTGGATAAAATCGACACCGTTGCGGTAGGCCTCCCACCGCGCATCCGCGACAGTGATGATCTGAAGTGTTGCGTTCTTGCCCGGCTTAAGCCGCGCACGCACCGTTTCAAAGTATGTAGGCCAGTATTGTTCCCCGACCGCTTCTAACATTTCAATGCTGGCGATGCCGTCATAGACGCCCTTTTCGTCGCGGTAGTCCTGCATCTTGATTTCGACCATGTCCGACAGTCCGGCCTTTTTCATGCGCGCCACGGCATAGTCGTGTTGTTCCTGACTAATGGTCAGACCCGTCACCTTGATCCCGCGTTCTTTGGCGGCATATTCGGCAAAACCGCCCCAACCGCATCCGATTTCAAGCACGTGATCGCCAGCCTTGGCCCCCATCTGATCGACCATGCTAGCGTATTTGGCAGTTTGGGCCGCCTCCATGCTTTCCTGTCCGGTCTCGAAAATGGCAGAGGAATAGGTCATGGTATCATCAAGCCACAAGCCATAGAAATTATTACCCAAATCATAATGATAGCTGATGTTCTTGCGTGCCTGCGTCTTGGAATTGCGCTGCATCCAGAAGCGCAGGCGTTCATAAAGCCGGATCAGCTTCTGCGCCGGAAATCCGTCGTAGATATGGTCAGCGTCATCATGCATGAAATCCATGACCGCCATCAGATCAGGCGTGGTCCACCAGCCTTCCAGATAGGCCTCTGAAAAGCCCATGTCGCCCTCGCGTACGGTGCGTGCGAACAGGTCGGCGTTATGGACATGCACTTCGGCCACATAGCCGGGTTTGCGGCCTTCGGCGCGGAAGTGGCGACCGTCAGGCAGAATGATATCGACGCGGCCTTTTTCCAGATCGCTTACCTGATCGAAAACCCGCGCGAAATATCGGGGTAGATCTGTCTGGCCGTCGGTCGAAGTCAAAATCATCAGTTATTCCTGTCGTCATCACCACTTTGTGCAGCGGCTGATTACTGCTTTGTTTTGTAGCAAGTTAACCTTTGATACGCCGAAGTCACCTTAAAGGTTCAAAGATTCTTTGCCCTGCCGTAAGGGAAATCAGAAATCGCGCTTTTCATAGGCGCTCAGCGCCCGCTTGCGCCCTTCGTCTGCTGGCACAATCGGGTCGGGATATGGATCACTTGGCTGCAAATGCCAGCTGCGCGGGATCATATCGAAATAGGACAAGGCCGTGTCAGAGGGGGTCTTGGTCCCTTCCGCGATCCAGCGTTTGACATAGGTGCGATCCTTGTCGAATTTGTCCAGCTGCGTGACCGGATTGAACACGCGGAAATAAGGCGTTGCATCGGGGCCAGAACCTGCGGACCACTGCCACCCCATCGCATTGCTGCAGGGGTCCCAGTCGATCAGGCAATCGGCGAACCAATCCAGCCCGATCTTCCAGTGGCACAGCAGGTGTTTGGTCAGGTAAGAGGCCACGATCATCCTGCCACGGTTATGCATCGTGCCGGTCACATACATCTCGCGCATGGCGGCATCGACAAAACGGATACCGGTGCGGCCCTGCTTCCAAGCCTTGACCTCGGCCAGTCGTTCGTCGGTGTTCCACGGGAACTTGTCCCAGTCTTCCTTCCAGTTGCCAGACGTGATGCGCGGCGTGTGAAAAGCCAGATGATAGGCAAACTCGCGCCAGACCAGTTCCTTGAGGAATACTTCGGCATCGTTCTTGCCGTCATGCAGCGCGCGCCAACCTGCATGCCAGCACCTGCGCGGGCTGATTTCGCCGTAGGTCAGGTTTTCCGACAGGCCAGAGGTTCCTTTGACGGCAGGCAGATCACGGTTCTTGGCATAGCTGGCAACACGGTCGGCCATAAAGGCCCCCAACCGGTGCGACGCTGCCGTTTCACCGACTGTGCAGTAGCTGGCCAGAATATCCGCGCCGCGCCGCATCGGGGCCGCCATCTGCCAGTCGTCAAGATCATCCGAGGCAGGCCATTGCTCAGGCGCGGGAATGCGGGCGGGTGTCGGGACGGTGTCGGGGACATCCCTGTCGCGCACGGATTTCCACATTGGTGTGTAGACTTTGTAGAACCCGCCGGTTTTCGTGGCCACCGTCCATGGTTCAAACAGGACATGCCCCGCAAAACTTTCGACCGTAATGCCGTCTTCTTTCAGTGCCGCTTTGACTGCTTTATCGCGGGCGATGCTGTCAGGGTCGTAAAGGCGCGACCAATAGACCGCCCCTGCCCCCGTTTGCTCGATCAAGTCACGCAAAACCGCCAGCGCATCGCCTTTGCGCAGGATCAGACGGCTGTCCTTGTCTTCCAACGACCGCGCCAACGCCCCAACCGACAAGCCCAGCCGCATCTTCGGCGCCGCCCCCAGCGTCGCGATCTGGTCGTCATGGATGAACACCGGAATAACCGGACGCCCCGTCTTGCAGGCCGCCGACAGCGCGTCGTGATCGCCAAGGCGCAGATCGCGGCGGAACCACATCAGGATCGGGGAATTGTTCATCAGGCCTCCTCGAAGGGCGCGAAACGCCCTGCTATAGGACCTGATCTAGCGCGACCATCAACGCGTCAACCTCTGGCTTGGTGGTGTAATGCACAAAACTTACCCGCAGCACGCCCTTGTCCGGATCGATCCCCAGCGCCGACAAAGGGCGCTGCGCGTAGAAATCGCCACCCCCTGCCATGATGCCAAAAGGGGCCAGTTCTGCCGCTGCCTGCTCTGCGTTAGTGTTCAGCGCCATGGCGACGGTCGGCGCACGGCGGTCGGCATCAACTGGGCCAAGAAGCCGGACCGAGTTCTTGGCCGACACATAATCCAGCAAGGGTTGCAGCAATGCCACCTCATACGCGCGCATGACATCATGGGCATGACGCGCCGCAGCGGCGCCGGTCCCACCCCCATGCCGTGCCGAAAGCGCCTCCATATAGTCGGCCATGCCAGCGCAGGCCGCCACCTGCGCATGATCCGGCCCCGCGGGGGTGAAGCGTTTGTAAAGGATATCCCCGTTAAAATGATGGCCCTGATTGGGCAGTTCAAAGCCCCAGTTTTCGCGGATCACCATGATACCCTGATGGGGACCATAGGTCTTGTAGGCGCTGAACAGATAGACGTCACAACCCAAGGCATCCACATCGGGAAACCCGTGCGGCGCATAGCTGACACCATCGACGACACTGCGGGCACCGGCCGCTTTGGCCAGTGCACAGATCGCCGCCACATCATTGATTGCACCCACCACGTTCGAACAATGGGGAAAACAGACCAGCGCCACGTCCTGCGCAAGCAGATTGGCCAGATCATCCAGATGCAATTCACCCGTTTCAGGGTCGATCTGCCATTCAAGCACGCCGATCCCCTCATCCGCCAGGCGCCGCCACGGGCCACTGTTGGCCTCGTGATCCTGATTGGTCACAACGATGCTTTGACCGGGCTTGATCCATTTGCGCACCGCCTGCGCCAGAACATAGGTGTTTTGCGTAGTGGACGGGCCAAAGGACAGCTCGTGGGGTTTGACGCCCAACATCGCGGCCAGCCTGTTTTGGGCTTCGTCCATCTCCTCGCCGCCGATGCGGGAGGCCGCATAGGGGGCATAGGGCTGCACTTTGCGCTGCGTATAGAAACGGTGCAGCCGGTCAATCACCTGACCACAGGCATAAGAGCCGCCAGCGTTTTCAAAAAAGGCCTGACCCTGCAAGGCAGGCTGGTCAAAGGCGGGGAATTGGGCGCGCACCCATGCGATATCCAGTTTCATAGCCACATGGATACGAAAAAGGCCCCGATGCGCAATCACCGGAGCCTTTGTTTTTCAAATCGCCAGATTACTCTGCGGGGACGCTGCCATCTTCGTTGATCGTCGAGGAAACGCCCGCCTTTTCGCGGTGGCTGTCACGCCAGATGCCCTTGATCAGGGCAATCCCCATCAGGACCATGACGAGGCTGAAGGGCAGCGCGCCAATCACCATCGCCGTCTGGATCGCACCCAGACCACCCGCAATAATCAAGCCACCCACAACAAACGCAAGGGCCGCCCCCCAGAACAGGATATGCGGACGCGCCTTTGGACCTTCGTCACCTGCGGCATTGATGGTGTTGATGATCAGCACCGCAGAGTCAGCCGAGGTGACCAGATAGGTCAAAAGCAGGATGACCACGATCACCGACATGACCCACGCCAGTGTTGGCTGCAGGATGACGGCCAGCATCGCAAACAGCTGATCCGACTGGCCTGCTCCTGTGATCGCCCCGTTGGCATCACCGTTCAGTTCCAGATCAATCGCTGTGCCGCCGACCAGCGCAAACCAGACAAAGCACATGACCGCAGGAATGATCAGCGCACCCAGCACATATTCACGCACCGTGCGCCCGCGCGAGATACGCGCAAGGAAAACACCGACGAAAGGCGCAAACGCGATCCACCAGGCCCAGTAGAAGATGGTCCAGCCACCCTGCCAACCGGCCAGCGCATCGCCCTGCTCGGTGCCGTCAGCGGCCCAGACAGTGAAGATATTGCCCGGGATCGAAGCGACATAGTCCCACATACCGACGAACAGCGCTGTCAAACCAAAGAAGGTCGATCCGAAGATGACAAAAAACGCGAGGATGAAAAAGCTCAGCCCCATGTTGATGTTCGAAAGCCATTTGATGCCTTTTCCGACACCCGAAAGCGCCGACAGTGTCGATGCACCCATGATCACCAAAAGAGCAACAATAATGGCCATCGTCGAGGATGACTGCTCGCCTGCGGCATTGGTTGTATAAAGCCACTCGCCAAACCCGATACGGTACAGACCGGAGATAAACTGCTCTACCCCGAAGCCAAGCGTTTGCGACACACCCAACACGGTCGCAACAACAGCCACCACATCGACGGCATGGCCCAATGGACCCGACAGCGCTTTGCCAAAGAGCGGGGTCAGCCCCGACCGGATCGTCAGCGGCAGACCACGACGGTAGGAAAAATACCCCAAGGCCAGCCCGACGATCGCATAGGACGCCCAAGCCGCCAAACCCCAATGGGTAAAGGACCAGATATAAGCCGAGCGCACGTTTTCGGCTGTGCTGCCGGTTGTTTCCCCCATAATCGTCGAGGGGTTCGACGCCCAGTGATACATCGGCTCTGCCGTGGCAAAGGTCAGCATCCCGATACCGATACCGGCACCGAACATCATGGAAAACCACGAGAAATTCGAGAACTCGGGCTCATCGTCGGGCATCCCCAGCTTCAACCGGCCCGCCGCAGGCCAAATTGCGAGGCCAAGGCAAAGGATGACAAAGAACGCCATCACATAGACATACCAGTAGTTGAAAGACCCCAGAATAAAGCCGTTGATACCGCCCAGAACACTGGCTGCCTGATCCGGAAAGGCCACAGCCCAGATGATCAGGGCGCCAACCAATATCTTGGCGGTGATCGTCACGTCTTTGGTGAATCCGCGGTAAAAACCGGTGTCCGCGGTTTTGATCGGCAGATCCATTAATGGTGGTTTCGGTGCCATTGTTTTTGTCCCCGTTAGATATTTTTTATACCAACAGGGTACACAGTTTTGACGCAATGCAAAGCGGTTTTCCGCCGGACCTGTTCTATTAGCGACATATCCGGAAGCGCCGCATCGCAGAAAAATCTCTCATTTTCTTAAAGAAATGCCGCCGCATCAGATCATGCAACGGCATCAGATTGTTCATTTGCGACATCGCGGATCAGGCGTTCACATCGACCACCACGCGCCCCTTGACCTGCCCTTTCAGGATGCCCCTGCCAAGGTCCGGCAAATCGGCAAGCGTGGCCGGCTGGACCATCGCCTCCAGCTTGTCCATCGGCAGATCCTTGGCAATGCGCTGCCACGCACGCACACGGTTGTCATAGGGCTGCAGCACGCTGTCGATGCCCAACAGGTTCACACCACGCAAAAGGAAAGGAATGACCGTCGCAGGCAGATCGGCACCCCCTGCCAGCCCCACAGCCGCAACAGAAGCGCCGTATTTCATCTGCCCCAGAACACGGGCCAGCATCGCGCCGCCCACGGCATCCACACAGCCCGCCCATGTTTCGGCTTCAAGCGGGCGCTTGGTGGTCTCGTTCAGCTCTTCACGCGCAACGATCCGTGTGGCGCCCAGCGATGTCAGATAATCGGCCGTCTCCGGACGCCCTGTCACAGCCGCCACCTCATGGCCGAGATTGGCAAGAATTGCCGTGGCAACCGACCCCACACCACCCGCGGCACCTGTGACCAGCACAGGACCGTCCTTGATGCCGTGATCCTCCAACGCCATGACGGCCAGCATGGCGGTAAAACCTGCGGTGCCCACCGCCATCGCCTGACGCGTATCCAGCCCGTCGGGCAGTGGCACCAGCCAATCGGCCCTAACGCGCGCTTTTTGGGAATAACCACCCCAATGCGCCTCGCCCACGCGCCAACCGGTCAGAACAACCTTGTCGCCCGGCTTGTAGCGGTCATCGTCCGAGGCCTCGACCGTGCCTGCAAAATCAATGCCCGGCACGTGCGGGTACTTGCGCACAAGCCCGCCTCCGGGGCCGATGCACAGCCCGTCCTTGTAGTTGACGGTGGAATATTCGACCGCAACCGTCACTTCTGCCTCGGGCAACTGATCCAGCGACAGCTGCTGCACCGCCGCACTGGTTTTACCCTCTTCATCCTTTTCGACCACAAGCGCGTTAAACATCCGTATCTCCCTCAATTGCATTTATCATCTTGCCTTCCAAACTCCCGCCGGAGGCTCCGGCAGGTGTCGCAGGCGCTATATCCAGAAACTTTCGTGCACTGTGGCCTTGCGTGGCCCTTCGGATGTGTGCACCTCAAGTGCGGTAGCATCGTCCCAATGGGTCATGCGGACCATCCCGATTGCGACATTGGTATTGTAGTCGGGCGATTTCGCAGCAGAAGTCACCTGCCCCACACGTTTGCCCTTTTCCGACAGCAAAGGCCATGCAGCATCACAGGGTGGCAAATCCCCTTCAATGGCAATGGCGCGAATTTGCTGGGTCGGGCCTTCCTTGGCCACCCGCAACAGCGCATCGCGGCCCACACAGCCGATGGCCGTCTGGGTCGAACAGAACCGCCCCAAACCGCATTCATGCGGCGTGTTCTCGCGCGTCATATCGTTGCCATAGGACAAAAGCCCGCCCTCGATCCGCTCGATCAGGTTCGGACATCCGGCGTGCACATCCAGATCGCGGCCCGCCTCCATCAGCGCGTTCCACAAAGGCATGCCGTTCTGTGTGCCGTCCACGTAAATCTCGAACCCGCCCTGCTTGGAATAGCCGGAGCGCGCCACGGCCATGCTGACACCCTGAAAGTCAAACCAGCCAAAGCGGAAGAACTTGATCGCGCGCACCGCATCGCCAAAGACCCGCGCCATCAGTTCATCCGCCAACGGTCCCTGCACCGCCAAAGGCGACACATCCGGTTCATCAACCAGCACATCCAGCCGATATCCATAGGCCAAAGCCTTGACCCAAAACAGCAAATCACTGTCGGCGATGGAAATCCACCAGCGATCCTCTGACAGTTTCAACGCCACAGGATCGTTCAACATGCCCCCTGTTTCGTCCACGATAGGCACATAATAACACTGCCCCGGCAACATGCCGCGCAGATCGCGCGGGGTCAGCATCTGCATCAGGCGCGCAGCATCGGGGCCGCGCAATTCCACCTGACGCTCGCAGGCCACATCCCAGACCTGAACGGCGTTCTTGAGGTGATGGTAATCCTCTTCCACACTGCGGAACACGGTGGGCAACAACATGTGATTGTAGACCGTATAACCCTTGACGCCAGCCGCCACGACGCCATCAGAGAAAGGGGTGCGCCTGATCCGGCGCGAAGGAGCGATAACAGCCATCAGATTACTCCGGCATCAAAGGTAAATCGGTGTCTTGGGGTCGTTTCCCGAGGGCGGTCAGCATCGCATGGACCTGCCCGCGGTGATGGGTCTGGTGATTGAAAAAATGCATGATGCACTGCGTCTTGGGCTTTGAAATCTCGCGCCCTGCGGCAAAGGAATACCAGGTCACATCCCCCACCAGATCAATCGCACTCACACTTTCGGCCCAAAGGGAAATACGCGCATCTGTTCGGAACCGCTCCGCAGCCCAGACCGCAGGGGTCGGCGAAAAATCCACGCTGTCCTTGATCGACGGCTCAGGCCCCTGCCCACCGTCAAAGCGGCTGATCCAGAGGGCATCGCCCCACAGCAGATGGTTCAGCGTCGCAAAAATCGACCCGAAAAAAGCACCCCGGTCTGCGGTCAGCTCCGCCGTCGCCATCTCGCGTGTCATCTTGCGCAGGCCGGTATTCTGCCACGCATTATAGCGCGCCATGGTCCGGCAGTACTCTGGCGTGATCAAGGTTTCGGGCCTTTCCAGTCAATCGGGCAGATCTCGGCCGATTTTCCGCCGAAATCCCAGACGCGGCCATAGTCGCGCACTTTCGATTTGGTGCCTGCGGCGGCGATGATATCCGGCCCCATCCAGTATTTGGAGTTCGAAACCATTACGGGGTGATCGGGGCTTGCGCCCTTCATCATCTCGATCTCGCCTTGAATTTTGCGCCCGATATAGATGCCGCGCTTGGTGCCTTCGCGCACGATCTCGACCTTTTCACGCTCCGCGCCGATGATCTCGGACACCAGCATGGTGAACAGACCAGTGGTGCCGCCTGCCTGCCCGCTAAAGATTTTCAGGATACCGTTATAGGCCTTCTGGGTGGAACGTTCGTCCACGTAGGCGGCGACTTTCCAGTTGCCCTCGGCCATGCGGCCCGGAATATCGACAAGCAGGCCGACGTTCAGCCCCGAAAGATCCTCGCCCTCGAAATGCCCCTCGTCAATGGCGATGGCCATCCATGCATGGCAG
>JBFEQR010000018.1:0-13177 GCA_041549425.1 Yoonia sp.
ACATCCTGCAAGCTGTCCAGCGTGTCACGGATGCCCGCAACCTTGCGCTTGTATAGGCGACCCGAAGTGACCAGCACTTTGGCCCCGCCGATGGTCATGCGCGCCGCAATCGGTTCAGGCCCAAAGGCCGAAAACAACGGACAAAAGACGCACCCCGCCTTCATCGTGCCAAGGGCCGCGATATAGAGCTCTGGCACACGCCCCAGCAGGGCATAGACCTTGTCACCCTGTTGCAGGCCACGACTGCGCAGGACATTGGCGAACTTGTTGGTCAGATGTTGCAGCTCTTGATAGGTCAGATCAATACGCGCACCCGATTTCGCGATCCAGCGCAGCGCGATCTGGGTGCCGTGACCCGCGGCGACATGGCGGTCGATGGCCTCATGGGCGATGTTCAGATGACCGCCGGGCAGGCCGTCCAGACGCGCTTGGGCGTCTTTCCATGAAAACCCGTGCCGTGCCGCGTCATAGTCGGGCATATTGGCCGGTTTTGCCGCCTTGTGGATACGTTGGTCTGTCAATGCCTCACCCTCCCCGCCGTGCAGCGCTGTTCGGGGCGCAGTCTGCCAGACCATCCCCCTGCGGGATTGAGCGATATCAATCGGTAAGCGCCGCGAGCGGCCTAGGATCGGGCATCACATTTCCCCAAAGAAAAGGAGCGCTTTCATGCAGACAAATGCCTTCCCGCCAATGGACCAGAGCGAGAACACCACCGGATGCTGTCCCCGCTTTCATCCCGAAGGCTGGGACAACCAGCAGCTTCACTTCAGGGACAAGAAATTCCTCCGCGCCACCACCCGCAGTGCGATGCATATCCCTTGGAACATGGGGCAGGTCTTTACCCGTGTGCAGGAACACATCGAAGACATGGACGCGGTCAAACCCGAAGACGAAGTGGTGCTCAGCCGCGACACCTCGGCGTGGGAGGCCGAACATTTCTTTGCCGTGGACAAAGACGTGCCCGAAGAGGAAATGACGACACTGTCGGGGGATTTCATCACGCGGGTCTTCGAAGGGCCGTATCGCCGCGCGAAAGACTTTGAACACGACATGCAGATCGCCGCAAAGGCGATGGGCAAAGAGGCCAAGCGCGTGTTCTTTTTCTACACGACATGCCCCAAATGCGCGAAGGCTTATGGTGAAAACTACATGGTCGGTGTGGCTGAAGTGTGAACAGCGATTGATCACTTAAGAACGCGCTTCGCACCTTTATTTAACATAACCATACTTATCCGAAATCTGACGCGGTATGATTTCACATCAACCGAAACGACACCCGCCCAACCTTTCTGAGCGAAAAGCTGGGCCGACTTCCCTAACAAGCGATCAGCAAAGAGAATGGCGCAGGGTCCCGACAGCAGCCAAAAGCTCTCCGTCACGGATAATGACCTCGCCGCGAGACAAGACCGTTTCGGGCCAACCTGTCACGACCCGACCCTCTGACCCCCTCAAATCAAGCCGCCAAAGCGTGGATTTGTCGAAGTTTCTGACGATATCGGCTGCGTCTGCGAACCTTGAGATCCGTGCTCGGATTTCTGACTTCCATGCCGATCATGACCCTATCAGAATGCCATAAAACCAGAAGTCTACAGATCAAGACGCCGACATCAAATCCCAATTCCCGACACATTTCTCGGGCCTCAGAGTTGCCTGGTTTGCCGGTCGTCAGCTTATTGACCAGCCCCCCAATTACTCACGAATCGGCGCAACGTAAGAAACCGAATTAACCGCAACTTTTCATGTTTTAAATATTTAAAAACAAGTCGTTACTATATAATTGATTTTTTATTTGATATTTTTTTTGTTTTGGGCCACGTTCTGTTCTAGAGTTTTGGGAGCGGCAGAGATGGCAAGACACATTCGGGTAGGATTGCTTACCCCTTCGTCAAACACGATCATGGAACCTCGGGCTGCGCAGCTTGTCGCTGACCTGCCGGATGTTGGTGTTCATTTCAGCCGTTTCCGCGTCGTCAAAATCTCGATGGGTGAGGATGCGCTAGGCCAATTCAAGTTTGACCCGCAGATTGCAGCTGCTGAACTTCTTGCAGATGCCAAATGCGATGTAATCGCTTGGGGCGGCACTTCAGGGGGATGGCTGGGCGCGGCAAACGACCGCAAACTTTGCACGGCAATCACCGAACGCACCGGCGTTCCGGCGACCACATCTACCTTGGCGACCCTTGATGGGTTCCGCGCACTCGGCGCAAAATCATACGGGTTGGCAACGCCCTATCTGAGCGAGGTCCAGCAGTCGATTATCGAGAATTTCGGCGCTCTCGGCTTTGAGTGTTTGGCCGAAAGACATCTCGAAGATCCCGGCAACTTCTCATTTTCGCAATACAGTGAAACGACTGTCGCAGACCTGATCCGGGATGTGGCCGCTAAGAACCCGGACGCGATTGCTGTCTTTTGTACAAATTTCGACGGTCCTCGCGTTGCTCCCAAGATCGAGCATGAAACCGGCGTCCCGGTTCTGGACAGCATTTCTGCAACCCTGTGGCACGCGCTTCGCCTGATTGGCTATGACACGTCCGGCATGTCGGAACATGGCAGGATTTTTTCCTGCGCCCTCCCTGAGAGCGCCCCGCAGTCAAAGCCTTAACCTTCGTCACCAACCGCACTACCAACTAGGAGAGAACAAATGAAAAAAATAACAACACTCGCCGCGACCGCCGTCGTGGCCGCAGCAACGATAGCGAGCGCTGAAACGCTTGAGCTCAGAGCTCTTGGTCAGCCCGTCGCAACCGGACTGATCCAGAAAAATGTCGAACAGCCGTTTTTTGAAGACTTCGCCGCTCGCACCGGCCTGGACGCTTCGGTTGAGTATCTGCCGCTGGACGTAACCGGCATCAAGGATACCGAACAGCTGCGCATCCTGAAGGGTGGTCTCTTTGACATCGTGTCTTTGCGCATGAGCCAGATTTCCCGCGATGAACCTTCCATTCTGGGCCTCGACCTTGTTGGTCTGAACCCTGACTACGAAACAGGCCGGGTAACCGTCGACGCTTATGCCGACTTTGTCGATGCGCAGCTGCAAGAGAAATTCGACACAAAGCTGTTGGGCGTTTGGCCCTTTGGTCCGCAGGTGCTTTTCTGCGAACCCGAGATCGGCCAACTGTCCGACCTTCATGGACTAAAGGTACGGGTCTATGACCAGAACCTTGCGAACTTCGTCTCTTCTGTCGGTGGCACGCCCGTCCCGATCGGCTTTGCCGATGTGCAGCAGTCGCTGGCGCGTGGGGTGGTCGATTGCGCAATCACCGGTCCAAGCTCGGCCAACTCCGCAGGTTGGCCAGAAGTGACAAATTACATGTATCCGTTGGCGTTCCAACTGGCCCTCAATGGCTACGGCATCAATCTTAACGTCTGGAACAAAATGACACCGGATGATCAGCAGAAGCTTGAGGTCGCGTTCGATCAATTGGTCGACGAAATCTGGGGCTATTCCGAAGAACTGTTTAACGATGCCGTACGTTGCAACACTGGCGGCGAACCCTGTGAAACAGGTGAACAGTACAATCTGGAACTGGTCTCCATCAGCGACGAAGACATGAACCTGATCGAGAATGCTGTCGCAGAAATCTCGTTCCCTGCTTGGGCAGAGGTCTGTGACGCGCAAAATGCAAGCTGTTCTGCTGACTGGACGGCCGCAATGGACGGCGCGAAGACACAATGATCGATAAAACAAACGACGAAGCCCTCAGGGCTTCGTCACCTCCCCCGATCAAACTCAAACTGTCAGGAGATTTCTCCATGAACACCTTCGCCACTTTTTCGTCGAGGCTCTTAGGTATTGCACTGGTTGGACTGTCGATCTTCGTATCTATGGAAACATTGGCACGCAAGTTGTTCAACTTTTCCTTCGAGGGTGCTGACGAATTGGGCGGTTACGTCCTTGCCGTCGGCTCAAGTCTGGCTTTTGTAGTCGCACTAATCGACCGTGCGCATATCCGGATCGACGTCTTTCACGCTAGGTTTCCCAGAAAGCTTCAGGCCATCATGGACTGGCTATCAAGCATCTCGGTCGCATTGCTCGGGCTGTTCATCATTTACGTCGGGCGCATCGTGATCATGGACACGGTTTCTTATGGTTCGACTGCGCCAACCCCTTGGGCAACGCCACTGATCTGGCCACAAGCCGTTTGGTTCGCAGCACTCTGTCTATTTGCCTTAACCGCGATTTTCCTCGCCGTCCGCGCGACGGTCAATATTGCGAACGGGCGTTTCGACCAAGTGATCGAAGAGTTTCATCCAAAGGGCGCGATCGAAGAACTCGAAGAAGAAATGGACGATCTGAAACGCCGATAGGCAGTTACTCGGATTAAGCAGAAAGAGCGGGCGCTGACCCGAATAATAGGAGAATAAAATGGGTATCGGTTCGGTTTTTGTCGGCTTCTTCGGGATGATGGGTCTTCTCCTGATGAGCTTTCCCGTTGCGGTCATAATGGTTGTGATGGGTGTTATTGGCGGGCTGTTGCTATACGGCTGGCCGCTGCTGACCTCGATGGGTCCGGTGATCTGGGGCGTTCAGAACGAAAACATCCTGACAGCCATCCCTCTGTTCATCCTGCTCGGCGAGCTGTTGTTGCGCAGTGGCATCGCGGACCGGATGTATGGGACACTGGCACTTTGGCTTAACCGTCTGCCGGGCGGGTTGTTGCATACCAATATCGGCTGCTGCTCCCTGTTTGCCGCGACGTCCGGGTCCTCGGTCGCAACGGCCGCTACAGTCGGCACAGTTGCTTTGCCAAACCTTCGCGCACGTGGTTACGGCGCACGGCAGTCGCTTGGATCTCTCGCAGCTGGCGGTACACTCGGTATCCTGATCCCACCCTCGGTGAACCTGCTGATTTATGGTTCGCTCGCCAATGTATCCATCGGCAAGCTCTTTATGGCGGGGATCATTCCCGGCATCGCGTTGACGCTTCTGTTCATGGTCTACATTGCGATCGAGTCTTACATTGTTCCTGCCACCAGCACCGGCGAGGAAGAGGTCCGCGCACCAATGTCGGAGAAACTGGCCGCGCTGCGCCACTTGGTGCCACCGATCATTATCTTCGGTGTGGTGATGGGTTCGATCTATCTTGGCATCGCAACACCAACTGAATCCGCTGCACTCGGGGTAGTTGTCGCGCTGGCCTTTGCCGCACGCGAAGGAAAGCTCAGCCTGGAATTTTTCGACAACTGCTTCCGCCAGACAGCCAAGACCACGGGCATGATCCTGTTGATTATCACCGCAGCTTTCATGTTGAACGTGACGCTCGCGCTTGGTGGCATTGCGCAGACGATGACCAGCTGGGTTGCCTCTTTTGGCCTGTCGCCAGCCATGTTGTTGATGGCACTCATCGTTTTCTACCTTTTCCTGGGAATGTTCATGGACGTCCTTTCAATGCAGGTTCTGACGATCCCGGTCGCATTGCCCATTATTATGGCGGTAGGAATTGACCCAATCTGGTTCGGTATTTTCATCGTGCTGATGTGTGAATTGGGGATGATCACGCCACCTGTCGGAATGAACCTATATGTCGTGCAGGGCGTGCGGACAGACGGTGGACCGTTCCGCGACGTCGTACTCGGGGCCATCCCCTATGCATTGATCATGATCCTGTTCACAATACTGCTGATCTACGTACCTGGTATCGTTACATGGTTGCCAGAAACCATGAGCGGGTACTAATCAATGAACAGCGATTTTTGGAAATTGGGGGCGGCTGAACTTTCAGCCGCCTACCGTTCTGGCAGCGCCGATCCAGTTGCCGTTGCAAAAGAGTTGATCCAACGTATCGAAGCTCTGAACCCGACGATAAACGCATATGTCGCGCTCGCCCCCGACTTGATCGAACAAGCAGAAGCGTCGCAGAAGCGCTATCAGGAACAGCGCCCCGCCTCAGAGTTGGACGGGGTCCCCGTCGCCATCAAGGACAACTTGCACGTGGCGGGCCTCCCGACGGCATGGGGCGGTCACACCTTCGGCGAAGTTGCCGCAACCGATGAACTGCCTGTTGCGCGCTTGCGTTCGACTGGCGCGCTCATTGTCGGCAAAACCAATACTCCGGAATTCGCAGTTGAAGGCTATACCGGAAACCTTCGATTTGGCGTGACCCGCAATCCGTGGAACACCGACCTGACACCGGGCGGATCGTCTGGCGGATCGGTTGCGGCCGTTGCCGCCGGTCTTGCGACGCTTGCGATAGGTACCGACGGCGGCGGATCAACGCGCCGCCCTGCAGGACACACTGGGCTATACGGCCTTAAACCCGGGATTGGCTGTATCCCACGCTCTGGTGGACTTCCACAAATCCTGATGGATTTCGAAGTGATCGGAACTTTCGCGAGAAATATCGAAGACCTGAAACTGCTGCACACTGCGCTGGCCGGACCTGATCGCTCTGACCCGATCTCCCGTTGCTCCGTCACACCGGATACGGACCGCGGCAAACTGCGGGTGCTTTCCGTTCCGGTGCTGGACAATAACCCATGCGATCCAGAAATTCTGACTGCGACCCGCAGACTTGCGCAGAGGCTTACAGACCTTGGTCATGAGGTGACCGAAGCGGACTTGCCGGTCAATTTGGCGCGGATCAATGAATTCTGGGGCGCTTTCGCGCAGATCGGTCTTGCTAACCTGCGCGAGACTGTTCCGAACATGCGCACACAGGCCGGCAAGTTATATCTCGAGATGGCCGATGCCGGGGCAAAAATCCCGGCATATCGATTGTTTGATGCGCTGGCCGCCGTCCGCGATCTCAGGGTGGACGTTTCGCGGCTGTTTGCTGACTATGATGTCATCTTGATGCCTACGGCTGCGGCGCAGCCCTGGCCCGCCGAGCAAACCCATCCGACGGTCATAGACGGGACCGAAACCGGTCCGCGTGGGCATGCGATCTACACAGGTTGGGTGAATGCCGCTGGCCATCCCAGCATTGCTGTCCCAGCCGGGTTTGACCCGTCCGGAATGCCAATCGGCTGCCAGCTTATTGCAGATCTCGGTTCAGAGACCCAGCTTTTGACGCTGGCGAAAGACCTGTCAGATCAAGCCCCGCCTTGGCAGTGGCCTGATCTGACATCGCTATCAACTGGTTCTTCTTAGGTGGGCTGACACGGTTCCGATCCCTTCGATATCGCCATGAATGTCAACATCGCCTTGCACATATGGCAGGCCATTCAATGATCCGGTGATCACGATCTGCCCCGGCTTCAGTCCGCCGCAGTGGTTGCCGATCATTTTCTCTAACACCAGAAAATTCTCGAACGCATTGCCACCGGGAACGGTGACATGGCCGTTAAGGACCTCCTCACCCGAAAAGCTAAGGGACGCCTTAACCTCACTGACGGATTCCGTTTGCCAATTCGAAACAGGCGCACCCACAATCAACCCACCGTTAATTTGGTTGTCAGCGAGCTTCCATTCAGCCGATGCTTCACCGGGCAATCGCGTGCGCACAATCTCGATCACAGGTACGGCAGACAAATTATGAGCAACGATCGCCTCGCGATCAGGGATGTCCAGCGGAGGCAGTGGCGCGTCGATGCGAAAGCCCACTTCAAGCTCGATCCCAATCTCCTCGCCTTTCGGAAACACCAGATCTGCAGGGGACCTTTGAATATCGGCTTGGAAAATTGGGGCCATGATCCGGGAAGTTGGTTTGTTCGCCACTTTAAAGGCCCCAATCGAACCGATTTGCCGAGCGACCGCGGCTTGGATAAGATATGCTTCATCGTCTGACAGAGCGGATTCGGGCAGATCATCAATTCTGAATGGTTCGCCAGAAACACGTGCTTCCAGAATACGAGAAGTCACTGTTGAGATCAGGTTAGAACGGTCACACTGCGTCATGTTTGCTTTTTCTTTCATAATGATAGATTATATTTAATATTATATATGAAATTTCACCGCTTGCCTATTGCCGATCTTCAACACCCGCCTAAATCCAAAGCTGTCGCAGGAGAATTCCAACATGAGAACAAAACGAGCAACCAACCCCCGCCAGCGCGTAGACGGTCGCGGTAAATTGGTTATCAGCAGGCAGTCCCTGCATGAACAAGTGGTCGATGAATTGCGTCAAATGATCGTCTTTGGGACGTTGGCTCCGGGCGAGAAAATCAAGGTTTCCGAGCTTGCGGCCGAACTTGACGTTTCACTGACCCCCCTGCGCGAGGCCCTGAAAGTTCTCGACAAGGAACACCTGGTCGAACTGACTGCCAATCGCGGGGCACGTGTGACCGAAATCTCGGCGAGCAGCACGCGCGACCTTTTCGAGGTGGTGTCCAATCTCGAAGCATTGGCAGCCAAACTTGCTGCGATACGCATAACGAAGGAGGAACTGGAAACCCTAGAAGAGCTGCACGTCCGTATGAGGGCCTGCCACAGCGCGGGCGATATGCCAGCTTATTTCGATCTGAACCGGAAAATCCACGATCTTGTTGTTGATGCCGCCAAAAACAAAGAACTGACAGGGGCGCGAACAAGATTGTCATTCCAGGTTGATCGCGCGCGTGCGTTGTCCAGCATCACACCAGAACACAGAGATCTTTCAATAGATGATCACGAAGCGCTGATGGAAGCGTTGCGGAACCGCAATCCCAAAGCGGCACAGGAAGTCTGGCAAATGCATTTGGAACGCGCCGGTAACGAATGCTGCCGCATCGTCGCTCTTTGGAAAGAGGAAGAGGACTTCGTTGGGGCCCAAAAAAAGGGCCGGGCGTAGTGTGCCCGGCCAGTCTTCAGGGAGACGATGTGTTATGCGACGAGCGCTGTTGCGCTAACGGAAGCCGGGTTAGTATCTGCAAGGAACTCTAGCGCGGATTGCGCCCCGCCCTTGTTGTAAGGGATGTTCGCCCGCTTCAGACCCATTTCGATTCCCGAAAGGGTTCCAAGCAGCGTCAGGTCGTTGAAATCACCGAGATGGCCGATGCGGAATACCCTGTCTTGCAGGCGCCCCAGTCCGTTTCCAAGAGACATATTCAACTCTGTATGGATGATGCGGCGAAGTGCGTCTGCGGAATGCCCTTCGGGCACCATGACCGCAGTCAGGACTGGTGAATAGTGCTCTGGCACGCGGCACAGAACCTCCAGGCCCCAGCTCTCCACAGCCAGTCGAGTGGCTTGGCCATGTCTGTTATGTCGCGCGTAGACGGCTTCAAGCCCCTCTTCGTGCAGCATGTTCAAGGCCTCGACCAAGCCGTAAAGCATGTTCGTAGCGGGTGTGTAAGGGAAGTACCCGGTCTTGTTCGAGGCGATCATCTCGGACCAGTCCCAGTAAGATCGGGGAAGTTTTGCCGACTGCGCAGCAGCTTTGGCCTTTTCACTCACGGCATTGAACGACAACCCGGGCGGCAGCATCAACCCCTTCTGCGAACCTCCGATCGTAACATCGACACCCCAGTCATCGTGGCGATACTCCACGGAACCGAGCGACGAAATAGTGTCAACCATCAATAGCGCCGGGTGTGACGCAGAATCGATAGCAGCGCGCACGGCGGGAATGTTCGATGTGCAGCCGGTCGAGGTCTCATTATGCACAACACATACGGCCTTGATCTGATGGGTCGAGTCGGCGCGCAATCGGGCTTCGATTGCCTCACTATCGGCCGCCTGCCTCCAGTCAGTTTCGATGACTTCGGGGTTAAGACCAAGACGCCGTGCAAGCGCCTGCCAAAGCCACGCGAACTGGCCCGTCTCACATATCAAGACCGTGTCGCCAGGTGACAGAGTGTTCACCAAAGCGGCCTCCCAGGCGCCAGTTCCGGAAGCCGGATAGATTATCACATCTTCCTTCGTGCCGAAGATTGTCTTCATCCCTGTCAGGGCCTTCAGGCCAAGTTCTCCGAACTCGGGGCTGCGGTGATCCATCGTCTGAGAATCGATGGCACGCAGGATCCGGTCCGGCACTGGGCTCGGGCCGGGGATCTGCAGAAAGTGACGTCCAGGTTTGCGCATGTTGATAGTTCTCCAGAATCAGTTGTTGCCTCGGACAAATGATATGCAAAACTTAATAAGTTATCAATTTATTTATACTCTATTGTTTTTTATCACTTTTGTGCATTATATAGTGAATATAAGCCTCGCATCGGTGCGAGTCGTGATCATCAAATCTGGTAGAAACGTCGCCCTCGACAAGCTGCCATGGCTCAAGTGAAGGAACCACTTTATGAACACCCACCCAAACCTCGAAGACTTCGAAGTCGGCTTTGATATCCCTGCCAAGCCCGGCATGGATGAAGCGGATATCCAAACCCCCTGCCTGATCCTTGACCTTGATGCGCTTGAGCGTAACATCAAGAAAATGGGCGATTATGCCAAGGCGCACGGGATGCGCCACCGCGCTCATGGCAAGATGCATAAATCCGTGGATGTGCTGAAACTCCAGCAGGATCTGGGAGCAGCCATCGGTGTGTGCTGTCAGAAAGTATCCGAGGCTGAAGTGTTCGCACGGGGCGGTATCAAGGATGTCATGGTGTCCAACCAGGTGACCGAGCCGGCCAAGATCAAACGCCTTGCCGCCATGCCAAAGCTGGGCGCACGGGTTCTGGTCTGTGTGGACGATCCCGAGAACGTCAAAGACCTGTCAGACGCCGCTGTCGCGGCTGGTACCCAGATCGAAGCCTTGGTCGAGATTGACTGCGGCGCGGGCCGCTGCGGCGTCAGCACCACTCAGGACGTGGTGAACATCGCCAAGCTGATCGACGCAGCCCCGGGTCTGAAATTTGCTGGCCTCCAAGCCTATCAGGGCGCGATGCAGCACATGGATCTGTACGCTGACCGCAAAGCAAAGCTGGACTTGGCCATCGCGCAAGTGGCCGACGCGGTTCAGGGGCTGAAGTCCAACGGGCTTGAGTGTGATATCGTCGGCGGCGGCGGCACCGGCTCCTACTACTTCGAAAGCGCTTCTGGCGTTTACAACGAACTGCAGTGCGGGTCTTACGCCTTCATGGATGCGGATTACGGTCGTATTCTGGACGAAAACGGTCAGCGGATCGACAACGGCGAATGGGAAAACGCATTGTTCATCCTGACCACAGTGATGAGCCACGCCAAAGCCGACAAAGCCATTGTGGATGCGGGCCTGAAGGCGCAGTCGGTCGATAGCGGGTTGCCTTTCATCTACGGACGCGACGACGTGGAATACATCAAATGCAGCGATGAGCATGGTGTGGTCGCCGACCCGAATGGTCAGTTGAAGGTCAACGACAAACTGCGCCTTGTACCCGGCCACTGCGACCCGACCTGCAACGTGCATGACTGGTATGTCGGTGTACGCGGCGGCAAGGTCGAAACCGTCTGGCCTGTCAGCGCACGCGGCAAAGCCTACTGATTTTCACCCTCCGCGAGGGTGAACCTTATCAGATAAGGCCCAAGACAAAACGCGGGGGTGGGCGAAATTTCACCCTCCCCTTCCACAGCCGTATCATCTGGAAACGCATTCATCGAGCCAGGCGGTCACGCGTTGACTGTTTCGTCATTACGACGCGGAAACCAACCAGATGAGCAGAACTCTCTCTTAGTTTACCCCAGTTCTTGGTTCCAAAAACCTGACGGCGGACACTTACATCATAAACCTTTTGCGAATGCGCGCCTGTGTAGGGACCGTTGCAATGCCCCTGCCCCACGCTACCTGCCTGGCATGGATCAGCGCACAGATAAATCGCGGCCCCTGCCCGTCCCGGCCAACAGGTTCCGTCGGTTTGGCAAGCTGGGCGGCATGACAGCGGGTATTGCAGGCAACATGGCGCTGAACGGGATTGCGCAACTGGGTCAGGGCCAGCGCCCTGCGATGCGCGATCTGCTGTTGACGCCGCGCAATATCACGCGCGTGGCTGATCAACTTGCCCAGATGCGCGGTGCTGCGATGAAGATCGGGCAGCTGATGTCGATGGACAGCGGCGACATCCTGCCGCCAGAGCTGGCCCAGATCATGGCGCGGCTGCGCGATGATGCCCATTTCATGCCCCCTGCCCAACTCAAACAGGTGCTGAACGCCGCTTGGTCGCCCGACTGGTTGCGGTCTTTCGCCAAGTTCGACGTGCGTCCGATTGCGGCAGCCTCGATCGGGCAGGTGCATCGCGCCAAGCTGAAAGATGGCCGCGATCTGGCGATCAAGGTGCAATACCCCGGTGTGGCCAAAAGCATCGACAGCGATGTGGCCAATGTGGGGGCACTGATGCGCATGTCGGGGCTGCTGCCCAAAGGGTTCGCCCTTGCCCCCTATCTGGAAGAGGCGCGCAAACAACTGCACGAAGAAACCGACTATGCCCGCGAAGGGACGCAACTGGCGCGTTTTGGCCGGTTGCTGGGGGATGATCCCCGCTTTGTCGTGCCGCAGTTACACAGCGACTGGAGCACGCCCGACATCCTTGCCATGTCCTTTGTGCGCGGCCAGCCGATTGAACAGGCCACCACCGCCAGCCAGCCCACGCGCGACCGGATCGCGGAACAGCTGATCGACCTGACATTGCGCGAATTGTTCACCTTCAACGCGATGCAAACCGACCCGAATTTTGCCAACTACCTTTATGATGCCGAAACGGACCGGATCGTGCTTCTGGACTTTGGCGCGGCGCGCGATATCGACCCTGTGATCGCGCAGCAGTACCGCGCGCTGATGCGTGCCGGACTGGACGGGGATGCAGCACAAATCGCGCAGACGGCCACGCAGATCGGCTTCCTGCATCCCGAAACAGCTGCCCGTCACCGCGACCGGATCATCGCGATGATCCAGCTGGTCTTTGCGCGGTTGCTTAACCAGCGCCCCTTCGATTTCGCCGATGATGATCTGTCGAAAGACATGCAGGCGCAGGGCATGGCACTGGCCGAAAGCGGCTTTGTTCCGCCGCCCGTGCCGATCGACATCCTGCTGTTGCAGCGCAAATTCGGCGGTGTGTTCCTGCTGGGCAAAAGGTTGGGGGCGCGGGTGGACATGAAGGCCGCGCTTGAACGCTATCTGGTCTAATGGCGCAACCGCAGGATCAAGGGCACAATCGCCAGAATAATCACCGCCGCCAGCACAAAGGGCGCGCCCGGGAAATAGACGCCGCGATCATCGACAAAACTCTCGAAAACGCCCGTCAGGACCAAGGGCGCCAGCACCGCCGCGACCGATGACAGCGATGTGATGACACCCTGCACCAGCCCTTGCCTGTCCTCGCCCACGCGATTGGCGGCAAAGGCGGTCATCAG